>NZ_CAWPNJ010000028.1:0-111697 GCF_963889195.1 Calothrix sp. FACHB-168 | reverse complement strand
TTTTTTGGGGCGCTTCCCCTACCCGTTTATGGTGTATTTTTTTAGTTCAGTAAATCTGTTGCTGTTATTTTCTGTTTGCTTCCATTTAGTCTAAACTCCAGCTAGAAGGGTATTGCTATACCAACAAAGCCTGCAAAGGCAGGCTATCAAACTTTTAGCCTGCCTTTGCAGGCTTCGTATTTCTAGCCCCACCCTTATAGGGTGAGGGCGTTTTTGCACATTTGGGATGCTCCCCCCGCTAATTGCTTTCCTTCGGAACGCTCCGCAAACGCAATGTAGGGAGATATTTTTACTTCTCAGAAACACGCACTGCCTCTTTTTGGCACAGTTTTCGGGAAATGTGGGTAGTAATAATTAGCTTTGTGAGGGAGATGACGATGCAAAGCATGAGATCCATACCCCGAAACTTTCACCGCAGACATGGGTTAATTTTATTTTATTAATCATACAGTTAGGGGCACAAAATTTTGTGCCCCTGGGATATCTGTGTATAATTTTATCGCGCTTCCCTGAATAGGTGAAAAACCGAGTAATTATTGAATACCTAGCAATTCCACATCAAATACTAGGGTAGCGTTAGGCGGAATTACACCACCAGCACCACGAGCGCCGTAACCTAAATCTGGGGGGATAATTAACTTACGCTTACCACCAACTTTCATGGTGCTAAGTCCTTCATCCCAACCTTTGATGACTTGTCCAACACCAAGTTTAAAGCTAAAAGGTTGACCGCGATCGACTGAACTATCAAACTTTTTACCATCAGTTAAAGTTCCGGTATAGTGAACTACAACCGTTTGTCCAGCTTTTGGAATCGCCCCAGTTCCTTCTTCGATTTCAGCATATTGTAGTCCAGAATCAGTAGTCACGGTATTGGCGTCAGACATAATATTGCTCGCAATCAAATTATTGTTTTCAGTAATAGTAGTGGCTGCTGGTGCAGTGTCGGTGAGATTAGCAGCTATAGCAGAGTCCTGTTTACTACCAATTTGTGCTAAAACTAACACCACAACACATACCAGCATTAACCCAACGCTGAGTAAAATCGCTTTCAAAATTAAGCCTCCCTATAATGGCTAATGTGTCTCAGTTTGACTAACAGGACACAATTAGTAAATCACAAAGGATGTCTTAACGCCAAAGCTTATTTTCTAAATCTCGTACTTGCCGTTCTAAACGATCGATTCTACCGCGTAATTCATCTACTTCTGATTGCCGCGCTACCCCTAAATCTTGCATCATATTCCGCATTTGCCGTTGCATTTGCGCTTCCCAAGTTCCCTGTTCCGATCGCAATTGCTGTGCAATATCATCCATCACAGCTTTAGCTTGTTCAGGATTCAGCTTACCATCTTTCACCAGTTCGTCGCCCACTTGCCGCAGCTTATCTGCTACTAAAGATGTTGTCCCAATACCAAGCATTAATAACTGCTGCATCCAATTGTTATTATCCATACTCCCTTCCTGTGAAATTATTTCAACCCAGCCTACCCTTGCGCTTGTGTATATGCAATTGAGCTATGCTAATAAAAGCGTAGCTATTCTAGCCTACAACTCTATTTTGGCAAATTGGCAAGAGTAAGGAATAGAAGTAGGTGTGGTTATTACGAAATTGGGCATGGGGCATGGGGCATGGGGCATGGGGCATAACACACCCTACTTAAGTAACCATTGTACAGACAAGGGTTCATCGCGTCTCTAACGATTCATCGCGTCTCTAATGACAATTAAGCTTGCAATGCCTTAACGCATTTATTTACTACTGAACTGATTGTTTGTTTAATTTGATGGTTGCGGTTCCAGCGTTGGAAGGCTTTTTCGTATTCTTCGCCTTTGATGAGTAAGGTATTCCAGATATCTAAGCCTACGAGGAAGCCGCAAAATAATAGAATATATCGCGACCAAGTAAGACCGCCACCGCTCAGTAAATCTACTAAGATAAAGAAAACGTTGACAATGGCGTAATTTCCCAATCGCTTTTTCAATCTGTCTTGACGGTAGAGATTAAATACTTGCCGACGTTGGACTTCGCTTTGTTGCGATCGCCAATCCCGTTCTGCTAATTTGAGAATATCTGGTGATATTTCTAACTCTCCAGCGATTTCTAGCAACTCATTGTAAGAAAATTCTCTATTTATATTTTCCGCATGACTAGCGATCGCTAATTGCAAAATTTGCTGTACATCTTCTTGGCTATAAGAACGGATACTGTTTGGTTCAAATGCTGTCATAGTTCTTACTCTGAGTATCAGTTTTAATAATTATTTAAGTAGGTCATTGGTCATTGGTCACTTGTACTGAGCGAAGTCGAAGTATTGGTCATTGGTCATTTGTTAGGTTTTCTAGCCTATACTGCTTAGTAGGAGTTATCCAGCTATGCCAGCATCATTACTACTATTTTCATTATTTCTAGATTAACAAATCTAGCTATTGTCGGTGGTAGGAATTTATATTTTCGCCTGTAGGGGCAATGGCACTGCCTTGCCCTGAAGATTGTATCGGACTCAACCGATAACGCCTATATTTGTTGAGTCCAAAATTCTGCATTGCAATAAATTACCAGGCTAATATAACAATTCTCGCTGAGATGAAAACCCTCAGGTCATGGCAGTGCCATGCCCCTACATCTGGCGATATATTTGGGTCAGCGACAAGTATTGTAAAAATTTTTTCGTCATAATTACTTAGTAGGGTGCGCAAATAAGTAAGTTGACTGTAAACAATAAATCTATGCAAAATCGCTACCGAGTTTACATCCGTCGCTTGTTAATTGCGGCTGTTGCCACTTTATTATTATCACCCGCACTTTTCTACGGATTTTTGTGTCTGTTTCGCCCATCCCGCACTGATGAACAGCAGGTATTGTTTCAAGGTATTGTTTACCAACGGCGGGCTATTTCCCAACCGCGCCCGGTGACAATGCATATTGTCACGGTTGATTTAACAGCACCGGGGATTAAACCTTTCGTCACGCCGGGAAATCCCCATAAAGGGAGAAGAAAAACCTTCGCCCGCACTACTTCAGAATTTCTCCAAGAATTTCAGCTGCAATTGGCGGTAAATGGTAGTTATTTTCACCAGTTTTATGAAAAAACTCCTTGGGATTACTATCCCCATAGCGGCGATCCTACCCGTCCTTTAGGGGAATCTATTTCTAATGGACTGCGCTATTCTCAATCACAATCGGATAAGGCGGTGATTTGCTTTGGTAAAAATAATCTGGCGCAAATTATCGCTAATGGTAAATGTCCTCAAGGTACTATTCAGGGAATTGCCGGTCAAGAAATGTTCGTTGCTGATGGTAAGACTGTGACTGCGCAAATTTCTGAGAATAAACCTTATCCCCGGTTAGCAGCTGCAATCAACCGGGAGGGTAATAAACTTTGGTTAATTGCTATTGATGGTAAACAGCCTTTGTATAGTGAAGGTTTAACTTTGACTGAGTTGGCGCAAACTGCGATCGCTTTAGGTGCTGATAATGCAGTTAATTTAGATGGTGGCGGTTCTGTAACTTTAGTTATGGACAAAATGAAAAAACCTCAGGTATTAAATGCTCCCATTCATACCAGAATACCGATGCGGGAACGTCCAGTTAGTAATCACTTAGGTTTTTATGCTGTGCCAGTAGATGTTAAAACCTCTACATCGAAATAACCGCACTTTAAAGGACGGACACCTCTACTGTGAGAAAGATTAAAATAAATTTACATTTCGTTACACTAGAGACATCGAGAGGAAAGCAAACCTCAAGATAATGAAATCAAAGGTGAACGACATGAATGGCACAATTCGCGTTGGTAATCTCTTCGGGATTCCCTTTTATATCCATCCATCATGGTTTTTAGTTCTGGGTTTAGTAACTTGGACTTATAGTAGCGGACTGATGGGACAATTTCCCCAATTATCCGGGGGGCTAGCTTTAATCTTAGGATTGATGACAGCGCTGTTGTTATTCGCCTCTGTCGTCGCCCACGAATTAGGACATAGCTTCATCGCCCTGCGTCAAGGAATTGATGTTAAATCCATCACCTTATTTATCTTTGGTGGTTTAGCTAGCTTAGAAAAAGAATCGGAAACTCCAGGCGAGGCTTTTTGGGTAGCGATCGCAGGGCCGTTGGTTAGTATACTGATATTTGCTGTAACTACAGTAGTTGGTTATGCTACCGCCGCAACAGGCCCAGTAGCCGCAATTCTTGGTGTGATAGCTGCGGTTAACTTAGCTTTAGCGCTATTTAACTTAATTCCTGGCTTACCTTTAGATGGCGGGAATATACTGAAAGCTTTAGTTTGGAAAATCACAGGCAATCCTTATAAAGGTGTCACATTTGCCAGCCGAGTCGGACAGATATTTGGTTGGATTGCGATCGCCTCTGGTTTAATTCCCTTACTATTAGTTGGCAGCTTTGCTAACGTTTGGAACTTGTTAATCGGTTTCTTCTTGTTGCAAAATGCTGGAAATG
This sequence comes from Calothrix sp. FACHB-168, assembly GCF_963889195.1. NCBI lineage: Bacteria > Bacillati > Cyanobacteriota > Cyanophyceae > Nostocales > Calotrichaceae > Calothrix > Calothrix sp. FACHB-168. The sequence goes on along the minus strand of NZ_CAWPNJ010000028.1, from coordinate 107,237 downwards.
CGGCACAATACGCCAGAGTTCAAGAAAAACTCACAGGTTTAACCGCCGAAGATGCAGTTACACCCAATAGCCCGATAGTTTCTGCAAATATCACCTTAAGAGAATTTGCTGATGAAAGAATTATCACTGGTGAAAGCTGGCATCGCTTCCTAGTTACCGATGATAACGGACAATTAGTAGGCGCGATCGCTGCCAATGATTTACGCACTATCCCCACAACAGAATGGTCACAAACGCAAATTAAACAAGTAATGCGACCGATTGCTGAATCTACCACAATTCAATCTGACAAACCGTTAACAGAAGTAATTCAGCTACTCGAACAGCAAAAATTATCTGCACTGACTGTGATTCGTGAAAACGGCGTACTCGTCGGGATTTTAGAAAAAGCAGCGATTATTCAACTACTGCAACGCAGATCTGAATTAAATCCTGCATAATTTGGGCATAGGGCATAGGGCATGGGGCATTGGAATTCTCAAACAATAGTCACCGCATTTCTCACAAGCTGTAGGGGCGGGTTCATAGATATGCTCTCATCATCCATGACTATTTAGCTTAATCCGCCCCTACGATTTCTTAACAACGAGAAAACTTAAATGGGCAAAATTCGTGAGAAATCCAGGTAGTATCTATCCTAATGTGCTATTAGCCATCAATGTAAAATATTCCTTCTCGAACCTCCCTCAGCAAAGCTGGGGGAATTTTTTATAAAATTCCAGCCTGCGAAGCTGGCTTTGTAGCAATAGCCCCAGGCTTCGAGCCTGTGGGCGGTATGTTGGGTAAGTGAGAATATATTTGATAAATATTTAGGGGTAAATGGTAAAACTTATCATTCACCAACAATGTGCGGAAAATTTTCACAAAACAAAAATCTATGCAATTTTAATGACAACTAATTTGCTGCACGTAATATCAAGTAAGATTTCTCATACGATAATAATCGTTGAGTGTATCTCTCTATGTCTAAACCCTTGTCTCCTCCCTCCAGCAAACCTGCAAGTCCTTTCTTCTCCTCTGGCCCTTGTTCCAAGCGTCCTGGCTGGTCTGTGTCTCAGCTAGAAAACGCCTGTGTCGGACGTTCCCACCGTTCCAAAGATGGTAAAGCCAAAATCAGCGATGTCATTGAACGTTCTAAAAAAATTCTTGGCGTTCCTGCTGATTACCGCTTAGGTATCGTTCCCGCATCGGATACAGGCGCAGTAGAAATGGCTTTGTGGTCGCTTTTGGGAAGCAGACCCCTAGATATCCTGGCTTGGGAAAGTTTCGGTCAGGAATGGGTGAAAGATGTCACAGATGAGTTAAAGTTACCTGATACTCGCTTGATTAAAGCACCCTATGGCAGTTTACCTGATTTAAATTCTGTTGATTTTAGTCATGATGTTGTCTTTTTGTGGAATGGTACCACATCCGGCGTGCGCGTCCCCAACGGCGACTGGATTAAAGACGATCGCGAAGGCTTAACTATTTGCGATGCGACATCCGCAGTATTTGCGATGGATATACCCTGGAGTAAATTAGATGTTGTCACTTACTCTTGGCAAAAAGTATTAGGTGGTGAAGCACAGCATGGCGTAATTGTCCTTTCTCCCCGCGCTGTGGAACGTTTGGAAAGTTATAAACCAGCTTGGCCTTTACCTAAATTATTTAGAATGACCCAAAAAGGTAAGCTGATTGAAGGTATTTTCAAAGGAGATACCATCAACACCCCATCGATGTTGTGTGTGGAAGATGCTTTAGATAGTTTAATCTGGGCGGAAAGTATTGGCGGACTTCCCGGTTTAATTAATCGTAGCGAAGCTAATTTAAAAGCGATCGCGCAATGGGTAGAAAGTAGCGATTGGGCAGATTTCTTAGCAGAAACACCAGAAACTCGCTCTTGTACTTCCATTTGTTTAAAAATTGTTGATTCTTGGTTCACCAGCCAAACACCAGAAGCACAAGCTAAATGTGCATCTGAATTAGCCAAATTGCTGGAAAAGGAAAAAGTGGCTTACGATATCGCACCCTATCGCGCCGCACCTCCAGGTTTACGCATTTGGGGAGGCGCAACAGTTGAAACCGCAGACATCGAAGCATTGCTTCCTTGGTTAGACTGGGCTTACAGTACAGTTAAAGCTGAATTGATGTCTTTAGTTTAATATGCTCAGGGGCTTTGGTTGAGCGAAGTCGAAACCAACCGCCCCGAACATTCATCTGGTTAGGGACATCCAATTTTTTAAATACCCAATAAATAAATTTGTAGTGCGAGCATCTTGCTCGCTTTTGAACACCAGCGAGCAAGACTTCGGCGTGAGCGCTCAGTCGAACGCTGCTCGCACTACGAAATATGGGTAATTTATTTTTTTGAAGTTTCGTTCCTCAACCCAACCTTGTATATTGACTATTGACTATTGACTATTGACCATATAATCAACCAACATCAAAGCTAATTGACAAGGTAGCAGTATCAGAATTACTTATCGGCGTAGCTTGCTGAACAACAATCCCACCGCGCACATCTGTTAAATCGCTCAATAAATCGCCCATTATCTCATCTGCACCTCTGGTTTCACCTCTTAATATTAATGTGCCGCGATCGCGCTTTTGTTCTCTGGCTAAAGCTGATAATGTCTTGACTGCATTCTTTAAGGGTTTTTTACTGATAATAATTAACGCTTCTCCTGTACCTTTCTCAATCGCTTGGATGGGATTACCAATATCAACAGTTTTATTTGCGGGTAATACCATTGATTCCTCAGCTATAGCCCATTCATAAGGAAATACAACTAATAAATCACCAGTAGAATCAAATAGCAAAACCGCAAAATAAACGGGAGTTGATTCGTTATTTGTGACGCGGAACTGAAACTGTTTTTTTACAATCACCTTGCGAGAATAGATTTCCTCTGCATTTCCCCGATTATTAAGGTGGCGTTTTGTTGCAGTTCTGGCTACCATTTTCCCAGGTTCATCAAGTAAATATATTCCCGCTTCCACATCCAAGGCTGAAGAGTTGCTATTAAGGGTTTTTTTGATAATACTCGCTGCTAGCATTGACTTCAATTTTGGATTTAATCTTTTTACCGCATCTTCTACTGTTTCGCCAGGATTATCAAAAGATTCTAATACTAGTTCCCCACCTTCTGTAAATAAACACAAACTATTGACATCTGGTAACTTTCCTAAGGATTGCTGCTGCAATTTTTGGCGATAAGCAGGTGTGATGCGACTGAAAATATATTGTACACCATTAGGATAAGGTGGATTTTGCTTTTGGGGTAAAATTGCTTGAATTCGATTGATAGATTCTATTGCTTGCTTCGCTTTATTAATATCTTTACCCAAAGATAGATCTAAGCCAATATTTAACTTTAAATTTTTGGGGACTATGCGTGTTAATTCTTGTAGCAACATCCCCGATTTTAAAGCAGTAACATTATCTTTTTTGATCAGTTTTGCTTGCGCTTTTAAACCGCGACGCGGAGAAACTAACTCTACTTCTCCAGAGACTTCACCCTGTTGATTCACAATTGCAAAAGTAGCCTTTTCTCTAAAAGCGTCTAAACTTTCCTTATCTACTCCCCCTAACCACAAGGTAGCTTTGTCACCATTACCTTCAATAATTACTGCATCAGTTGGGGGAATTCTGTTATTAATAAAATATACTGGCTGATTTGCTTGCCCATCAACTCGCGGAGTCTGCCTGTAGACTGAGTTTAGCACCGGAGTAACTTGAGCGATCGCACTACCTACATTACCAGTTTGTTGCCATAAATATTGCGTTAATAAGTAAGTAAATGCACCAGCATGAAAATCACCAAAACTAGCATCAGCCGCTACTTGATATCCTTGCGCTGAAGCTAAAACTATACCCTTACGCTGGTTATCTCTACGCCTTCTCGCCAATTCTTCGGCATTAATATTCAGCCGTTGCATCAAATCTTTTTGATAAGCAATTTCTTCCTCCGATACTTTTCTATCATTATTCAGAGTCGAACGGATAACTAAATTTCCCCTTGTTCCACCACCAGAATAACAACTATCTAATACTACCGTTACATTCTCTGTATTCAAAGCCGAAATTAGCAAAAATAAAGTCCGCCCCGTAATATCCCTAGCTAGAGGCTCATTGCCAATATCAGCAGTCACTAAGGTACTATTATAAGCATCATTATTTACCTTATTACCATCAAATTCAGCCAGACGAGAACCATGTCCAGAAAAGTGGAAAACTACCACATCCCCTGGTTTAGCTTGTTTAATTAAATGCTTTTCAAATTTTTCTAAAATATTTTTCCGCGTAGGTGGTTCATCTTTTGGATCGCTGGTTAGTCTCACAATATCTTCAGATTTAAAACCGAAGCGATGAATTAATAACTCTTGCTGTAAATCTACATCGGTAATACAGCCACGAAGATTACTTCCTTGCAGCTTAGGATAATCATTAACCCCCACTAATAACGCCAACTTCCGCCCTGTATCCTGGGCTAAAACTTGTCCATAGCGATTTCCTTTTTGCCAAATATCAAATTGGCTCAAACCTAAAGTAGCTAAAGTTGAGGTAGAGAATTGTAAAAAATGACGGCGTTTCATAATAACTATGTTCTTTCTTGCAATGCAATTTGTTTTACAGACAATTGGTATAAGTAGTAGCGTGTCTAGCTTAAAATTTTGCAATATAATTTTATTGTGGGGTGGACATCTTGTCCGCCCAAAACGGGCGAGACGCCCATCCCACAAGAGTTTTATTAATGCACCATTTTAGCCGTGTCAGTCCACTACTTAACTGGCTAAAACTTAAGGGTTACTGGCTAAATAATCTCTCATAGCAGTAGGTGTATTACTTGATGAACAATAATCAAAAGAGGGAATTTGTTGCTGAATCTCCTTTAACTCTGGCGATGGATTTGGTACAGCATAAATTTCCCTTAATGCATCCGCCCACATTTGCTTTTTAACAAACAAATCTACTTTTTCTAAAGCAATCGTCTCTGTCATAGTTCCTTGCTGTTTAGATTTAGCTTCGATTTGTTGCAATTCACTAGCAATTTGATTCCGCTTTTCTTCTCCCATAATCTGAAAAGATAGTAGTTCTACAGGGAAAGGAATATGTAACCACAAACTGTATACCTGACCCGGTTGTAGTGGTTCGCCATCATATATAATGCTGGTTTGACCTGGAGAAATTTCTTTATCCCAAAAAGCCTTTTCACTACCCGGTTTAAATAACTCAATGCGCTTGACATTTCCTTGTTTCATATTCCAAAGAAATAAGGGTTTTAAACTCCAAATCTCCAGAGGCGTATTTGCATTTATATTTGTTGATAAAGCAGGATCTACTAAAATTTGCGGTGAAATGACACAAAGTTTTGGATCTCTTCCCCCAGCAGGAACTTTTGGACGGCGTAATAATGTCCATAAATCCCTTAGTCCCAAGGATATAAAATTATTATTTGTATTACTAATTGAATTTTGCGGCAGTTGTTTTTTAATAGTAGCTGCGCTAGATATTGTCAAGCCAAAATTAGCAATCAATACATTTGTTAACAAAATAGCCTGTAATAATTTCAATTTATTCACGAATGTTTCTCCTTGTAGCAATTAGGATGTAAATACCGAAAGTTAATGAGGGAAAAAACCAGGGAAGTAAAATCGCTGCTGAGGTGTAAATTTGTAACGAACTCAAAAGATAAATGACTAATCCACCCCAGAATATCTTAAATATTTTTACCTGATTGCGAGGATTTTCAATGATAATTAAAGTAACTGCTTTCCCTAACAAAGCACCTACTAAAATCATCAAAAAATCCGGTACAGGTACAACTAATCTTTGAGTGAGTAAATGGTGAACCATGTAAGCATGGGCTGCGCTTCGAGAAAATATACCATCTCCCCACCCATTCCAAAAAGAAATTGCTGGAGGTACAGTTTCATTGTCTTCACCCTTACCTCTAATTCCCGCTTGTTTATATCCAGATGGGACAATAATTACTACTTTATCTTTTAAGTCATGGTGTATTTGGGTTGTTGATTCACAAGAACCAAGTAACTCACAAGCCGAGATACTTTTGTAAACTTGGCTAGGAGGAAGAGAAAAGTCAAGAATTGGTTGAAAAGATTGTTGCAAATTAGATAAGGGATGTAAGCGCAAGTTTTGCAAAAAATTATATCTTGCATCTGACGATTTTATTGGTTGAGTAATAGTATTGCGAAAATCATTTTGGCTAGATAATTGCGGTTTAGGTAAATTAGCAAATAATGAATTTTGTGACTTTTGATGTTGTACAGCATAAGCTAAGGCTAAAAGATAGCTAAAAGGGTAATTTTTCTCATTATTTATCTTTGTTGGTAACTCAACATACCATCTAGCAATATAAACATCACCCGCCATACTCCAATTCAAACTAGCAATATCAGCAGTGACAGTTTCTTTTATATTTTCATCTTCAGTAGACAACGCCCCAAATACAAACCAATTTCCTTGAGATACAGCACCACGAATCGCCTGATTAAGTAGTTTAGTTTGCTGTGGTTGCTGTCCACCTTGATCTAAAATATAATCAATACCGATTAATTGCGAATTGGATTGAGATAGTTTTTGAATTATCTTGGCTAAATAACTATAATCTAAAGGATAAACTTGTTTAATGTTATCTTCATTTAACGATTTATTATCAATTTTGACTAAGACTAAGGGAGACTCTTGTTTAGAGAATTGATGAGTAAATTGGCGATAAAATGCTTGCAGCCATATCCGCTTATCTAAGAAAAAATCTTGGACATGAGGCAGTAAACTAATTAATAAAAGCAATAATAACCAACTCTCATATTTTGGTTTTGGTAACCATTTTTTAACTGCATTCCAAAAACCAAACGATTTCAGGCGAAATAGTTCTGCATCTGGATGACGATAGAGTGAAGGAACAAGATAAGCAGAAGGGTAAGAAAATCGCGTAACTTGTTGTTTGAGATATTGACAAGCATCTAATAAAGCCTGATGAACATCTTTGTATTCAGCTAAACTCTTGACAAATTGCACTAAAAATTTACGTGCTACGTGATTGTGTATTGGTTCTCGCATCACAATTACTTGGCTTAAACCCAAGTTAATTAGTGATTCAGCAATATCTATTCCACTACAAGAGTTAAAAATTGCAAACTGTAGTCCTCTCGCTTGCGCCTTTTTCAATACTTCTGCAATATCTTGAATTCCTAAAGAAACATTGGGCGCTACATATAACTCTCCCCCAGTTAATATATTTTCGTTACTGTGTCCAGCAAAAAACAAAATATCCCAGCCTTTATTATCATTAATTGCATTAAATATTTCTGTTTTTAATTCTGTTTCATTATCGGCATTAAGTACTTTAGATTTTTTCGTATTCCAACCGACAAATTCAATATATGCAATTGAATTTAGCGATTCTAATTCTTGTTTATCAGCTTGAAAATTTAAGTGCGTATCATAACCAATAATAGCTAAAATTCTCGCTTTACGTTTTAACGGACGGATAGGTTGATTGCGAATAGTCGCCGGAGTCCGGTAAATTTTGATTTTTTCGGGGATACCTAAATCTGTGCCAATTTCCCAAGTTTCCCAAGGTAATCTAGCTATTTCTATGGGGTTACAAGTTAAGAATACTTCAACAGATTGATATTTATCTGCTAATTTTCGCGCCGCATTCGCAATTTCCCGGCGAATATTAATTAAATCAGGACTCAACAACCAGCGATAAAATTCATCTAAAAATTGAGCTTCTGCATCTTTAAGTTGTTTGCTACGGTCTACTGTAATTTTACCAACACCGCTAATTACTTTTCTGCCGCGAAAATTTTTATTAATTACATTCCAGCCACGCAGATGAATATTAGGTAATTCCTGTTTCTGCAAATCGTGGATAGTTTTACGTCCCCGTAAATGTCGATAATAATCTAAATAAGCTCTTTGCCAATCTTCATAACATTGAGTTAATGATAAAGGATAATCAACTTGTTCGGTAATTTTTTGTCCTTCTCCTTGTAATTCAAATTGACATACTGATTGAATGCGAGTTACTGTGAGGTTAAAAAATGTTCGCGTTGTCGTCATGATTTTTTATTTGTCATTTGTCATTGGTCATTTGTAATTTGATAAATACAATGCATCAAAGTCAGTATGTGTAGTAAACTGACATATTTAAAATGTTGCAATCTAATTTTCTTGTGGGGTGGACATCTTGTCCGCCCAGGACGGGCGAGACGCCCATCCCACAAGAGTTTTACTAATGCAATATTTTAGCCTTATCAATTCAGTAGGGTGCAGATAGATTATCTACTCAAACTCACATATCTCTCATGAGGGGGAGGATATGTAGAAATTTACGGAGAAATCATCATTTGAGATGCAATATCTTAATATTACTTAACAACCATGCCAGCTATACCAGCTATTAAGCGGCAACTATCAAGCTAATTACAAATGACCATTGACCATTGACCATTGACCATTGACTATTGACTATTAACCATTAAACTCTAATGGCGGTAATGTTTGCGTTTGTCCGTTAGCAGATGTAATATTCACTAAAAATTGATCGTCGTAACTTCCCTCAACGAGAGTAAAGATATAATCCTGTTGCTGAGGTTGTAATTCTTCTTCTACTAAAATCTCGGTTTTATCAATTACTCGCAATGTAAAGCCAGAGGTAGGAGAGTTATTATCTGTAATAGTCTTCAAAATTAATAGTAGATTCCAGCCAAAGTTGTCATCTGGTAATAACCAAGTCACAGCATATAAGCGTAGTAAACATTCTAATTGTATTTCTTGATAAGCTCGTCCTGCTGTTGGGGGAATATCTATATTATGTGTAGTTTGAATGTGAGTGAGAATATTGTCTAATTCTTGTTCAGGGGTTTGATTGGCGCTGAGTAATGGGGTAAATGGTGCTAATACCTGCCAAGATAATTCTGGAATTGCTTGATATAATTGATGATTTAACCATGACCTTACATTAACGGCTGGCTGGGTGACAATTTGTAATAAATCTGGTGTTGTTAGTACTTCTATTCCCTGTTTCCAAGTCAAAACTTTGCACAGAGGAGAGTTACGTAATTGCAGTAATAGTGTTAAGAATTCTGCTGAAATTGTAGCGAGAAAATTTTGGCGATCGCGCGGAATTTCTGGTAAACTAATTGCCGAAGGTGAGAGACATTGCAAATACAGCAATAATTCGTTAGCATCGCTGTTAAACCAATCTAGCGGTAAGCGATAATTCCAATCTAAATCTGGTTTTAGTTGTGGTTGATATTGGCTGATTTCGTCATATCGTAAAAATCCCCTGATACTAGCTAACTCTATTTCTTCCTCAATACCAATGACTATATAAAAATGGGCATTAAATTCCGGTAAATCTAATAATGCTCTGGGTATAGTAACCTCTACATCACTAAAACCAAGATTGGGAATTAAACAAACTTTAAATTTACCAATAGATAGATTAAATGCAGTATTAATTACATCTGCATATTGAGTTTGCCAAGTTATCAATTCATCTTGATTAATTTTCAGTGTTGGTTCCCGTTCTGCTAACCATTCCCTACAAGCGAAATAAGTTAAAAACTGTAAATAAATCTGCCATTGTTTCGATTGATTGTGATATTTTAAACTATGCTTACTAGCTTCAGTAAAATATGCTGATGTTAAAGTAATGGATTCAGAAATTTGACTGAATTCTAAAAAATAATCCGTTTCATCATGATGTACATACATAATACTAAGTCCTTTTTCTGATTTCTATGCGCGTGCAAAGATATTCGCAAATAGCTTTAGCCAACTGGTTGTGGATGAGTTGCTTTGCTCCCGTACTTGCATCTATTCTCGCTTTTTCCATGACAGCTTGAATTTCTTCATCCAGGATAGCTTTTATTTTTGAGTCTAGTTCTATTATTTGGCTAGGATGAACATAAGCTTGTGCTATATCATTAACACATTCAAGTAAATAAGATAAAGTATTGCGACCAATATCAATGCGTAAATTTTTCAATGCTAATAATCGACTCACTTCTGGTTGATCCGTTAAATTTAATTGTTGAGCAATTTCTGTCATTGAAACTCCGCAACAATGAAATAAATGCAGAGCTTGAATATATTTTTCTGCCTTTTTTAAAGATTTAGGGGTTTTTTTACCTTGTAAGTAATCGAATCTAGCTCGAATGACTAAAAAAGCCGCATTAATCAGACATTGCTCGAAATTTTGCTGATACTTGGCTAAAAATGCTAATGGTTCGTCGGATGTTTCGGGAATGAAAATTTGATTATCATCTACTAAAGGAGTTAGACGAGGTAACCCTTGTTTAGCACGGATGCGTTCTGCGCGAATTAACTGAGCAAGATTTTGCAGACATTCGCGGATTTCTTCAGGAGCAGTGATTTCTTGATATAAATTTGCAATTTGTTGCAATTGTTCCCAAGTCGGCTCTGGATATCTAGTTTTAGCACCATTTTTTCTAATTTGTAATAGATGGGTGCGATAAATTTGGTGATAACTATTGAGAAGTTGGATGGCTCGGTCAATTTCAATTTGTGTGCGCTGGTAATTTGATAAAATTCGAGCAAGGTTTCCTGGTGTGGTGTAGTTGAGAATCATCCAATCTGTGATTTGTTCAATACCATGTTCTAGTAAAAACTGTTTGACAGTGCGATCGCTCTTTAGTATCCTGTTTGTCCAAGTTGATAAATTACTTTTTTCTGGGTCAAAAGTCTCTAAAATCTTCATAGTCAGGGATTGAGCATGATTAGCGTTTTTGCGATCGCCATCCAGCACCAGTGGTAACATCTCCTCAAGAGTAAAATCATGGGTTTTGCCAAATTTACTGGTTAAACCCTCGCAAATCGCCTTAATTTCGTGATAAATAAAGCAGCGCAGACAACCCAGCGCCAATTGCTGAAGATTTCCATCATGACGATATAACTGCATCAGTTGGCGCTGAATATCCCTGTCTGGTATATTTTCTTGCTCAAGTATCCCGGAAAACTGTTGCAAGAAAAACGCTTTATTCTGCATCAGTTCATGACAACAACTACGACCAAAACTATTAATGCTAACTAAGAGCCAATATTTAGATGCTCTATCTATCCCTGCTCGATTCAGATGCTTTTTGGCTACCATAAATGATAGTTTATTCGTGTTTTCACTAGTGAGATTGAGTTAAGATTGATAAAATCGCACCTAGCTCGTCTAAACGGCAGTATTTTGCCAAATTTCTGAATATACATTACCTGTTAATGGACTCCCGTATTCTCTACTTAGCTATATCTTTGGAGAATTTGAACTTATGTATTTTTTGGATGAACCATTTCCGCTTCAGATACAGCACTTTGATTGATATTAACTAGGGTGGTGCAATGAAAGATAGCTGAAGAAGGTTGTCATTAGTTATTGGTCATTTGTCATTTGTCTTAGGTTGGTCTTCCCGCATGTAAACCCAACTATGCCAAGCTTTTTAGTTGTTGGGTTTACTTCCTTAACTTAACCTAAATCTCTTATTACCTTCGGCAGAGAATAATCTCAAATCCCTATGTTTACGTCTATTTTCCACAAATGAATTTAGATGATGAAGCAGATATGCGTTCGCTCAATTCATTATTTTATTTAGCATTCAAAGTTAAGGGTATATTTTTCTCTCCTCGTAGTTACAAAAGAGGAAATATTTAGGACAAAATTAACTTTTTCAGAAATTATGTGCTATTTTCATTTAAAAAGTAAATTATTTTATTTTATTTATCAAGGGTGTTTGCAGTGGCAAGTTACTTATTTTGCCATTGATTTACCGTTTATAAAGACTGATATTTCAGTCTTTATAAGTGACCGTCTTTTTAGGCAACTGCACAAAAGCAACTAAACAAATTTGGAAAATTGGCTAGACATTTTAGGAGATAAACACCATGACTACACTAAAAGGAAACCGTAGAAACAACCGCTTAGTTGTACCTAAAGGAGATGCGAATCTTAAAAGTTATCAAATTTTCGGTCTTGGCGGTAACGATACCCTCATAGGTGGCGGTGGTAACGACACCATCATTTCGGGTAGCGGCAGTTCTTACCTCGATGGGGGTAACGGTAATGATATCCTGATTGGGGGCAGTGGCAAGGATACACTCGTTGGAGGTAGTGGCAATGATACCCTCAATGGTGGGGATGGTAATGACTTACTTGATGGCGGTAGCGGCAATGATATAGTGCTTGGGGATCTCGGCGATGATACCCTCAATGGAAATGATGGTAATGATAACCTCAATGGATATGATGGCAATGATAGCCTCAATGGTGGGACTGGTAATGACTTCCTTGATGGAGGTAACGGCAATGATATAGTGCTTGGGGATGTCGGCGATGATTTTGTCAATGGCAATGATGGCAATGATAACCTCAATGGAGGGGCTGGTAATGACCTCCTTAATGGCGGTAGTGGCAATGATATAGTGCTTGGGGATCTCGGCGATGATACCCTCAATGGCAATGATGGCAATGATACCCTCAATGGCAATGATGGTAATGATAGCCTCAATGGTGGGGCTGGCAATGACCTCCTTGATGGCGGTAGCGGCAATGATATAGTGCTTGGGGATCTCGGCGATGATACCCTCAATGGCAATGATGGCAATGATACCCTCAATGGCAATGATGGCAATGATACCCTCAATGGCAATGATGGTAATGACCTCCTTGATGGCGGTAGTGGCAATGATATAGTGCTTGGGGATGTCGGCGATGATTCTGTCAATGGCAATGATGGCGATGATTCTGTCAATGGCAATGATGGCAATGATACCCTCAATGGTGGGGCTGGCGACGATATAGTATTTGGGAATACTGGTAATGACAGCCTCGATGGTGGGGCTGGCGACGATATAGTATTTGGGGATACTGATAATGACAGCCTCAATGGTGGGGCTGGCAATGACATTGTAGTTGGTGGTCAAGGTAGCGACACCCTCACTGGATTTAGCGGTGTGGATTACTTAATTGGTGGTGGTTTCGTTGACTCGGCTGGTAATATTAATGACCCTTTCGCTCCCTCAGCTAGAGATGGCGTTCGAGACACTTTCGTACTGGGAAATACTACTAATAGTTTCTATGCCAATGGTGGTGACAGCGACTTCGCGGCTATTTTCGGCTTTGAGGCAGCTAGTGATGTTCTTGCTGTCAGCCCATCTATAGGTTTGGCACTAGGAGTTGGAACTGTTAACGATCCTTTCTTCGGTGGGGTGAGTGGTACATTACTTTACGCTAATCTTTCTACTGGGCTGGACTTAATTGCCGTACTAGTAGACCTATCACCTAATTCACTCACTAGCGCTAACTTCATCGCCGCTGCGTAAAGTCGTCTTTTTGAGAGCTACTTTGCCATAATCTCGCAACATACCCTTGCTAGAGACATAGCACCGCAATTGTTAGCTCAACTGCCCCATCCTCTTTTGAATGGGGCTTTTAACTAGGCGATAAAAACTTCTGTCATTTGTCATTTGTCGTAGGTTGAGCGTACCGCGTGTAAACCCAACTATGCCAAGCTTTTTAGGTATTGGGTTACCCTACGGGAAGCCGCTCCGCGTCTACGTTCTTCAACTCAACCTACATCTAGGTTACGAAATGTAAATAGCCTTGAAATCCTTACCAATGACAAATGACAGCCGTCACCAGTTATGTTTAATTGCACCGCCTTACTGAAATTTACAAAACTTTTACATAACCCCCCAACCGCCAAAGATATATGTAGGTAATTTCAGTGTCTTGACAATTCATCTATGCGTCGTAGTCCTTATCTTTTTATAGCTCAACCCTTACAACGCCTCACCCTTGCATCTTTGGTGCTATACTTCACATCTCCCTTGGGTGCTTTAGAACTAGTACCCTTGAGAACAGCGCCAGCATCAGCACAAAGCACCAATAATCGCAAAACCGAAGCGGATAGACTACTCAAACAAGGTGATGAACTGTTCGATAGCGATGAAAATCAAGCGGCGTTAAAACTTTTCCAACAAGCTTTGACAATATACCGTCAAATTAAAGATAGCCAGGGAGAAAGTATCGCGCTCAGAAAAATTGGCACTGTTTACGATTATTCGGGTGAGTCCAAACAGGCGATGACTTACTATAAACAAGCTTTAGACATTGCTGAAGCTATTAATAATACTGATTTAACATCAAGAGTATTGAGCAATTGGGGACTTGCTTATTTACATTTGGGAAATAGTCAGCGTACAAATGAATATTGCCAAAAAGCTTTAACAGTGGCTCAAGAAAGTAAAAACTATGAAACTGAAGCATTAGCATTAAAATGTATATCGGCTTTTTACTTGAATAGTCAGAGCTTTGAAAAAGGAATTGATTTGTTAGAAAAAGCTTTGGAAGCTATACGCAAAGCAAGCGGTACTCCAGAGGATAAACTGCGCCAAAGCAGGCTTGAATTTAATATCCTTAACGCTCGTGGTAATCTTTATTATGCCCTTGGTGGGTTCAAAATTTTCAATAAGGATGAAGCTGGTCATCAATTATTAAATCAGTCGATTCAAGATCAGCAACAAGCTCTAGCAATTGCTAAACAAATAGGCGATACTCGCAGACAGGGCGAAGCCCTCTTGGATCTTGGAGATACATACTCTTTCCAAACTCAGTATTCCAAAGCTGTAGAAACATTCAACCAAGCTTTAAAGCTTTTCCAAGCTAGTAAAAATTCTCGAATTCAAGTAAGAAAAACTTACACCAATTTGGGTGATGTTTACAAAAGATGGGGCAAGAAAAAGGAAGGACTAAAATATTATCTGCAAGCCCTAGAAATTATCAAAACAGAAGTGCCTAATTCTCCTGGAGAAAAACTCTCTCAGAATACAAATCAAGGCTGGCTTTTGTTAAATATTGGCATTGCTTACTCTGAGACAAGTAAGTATGAGGAAGCAATAAATTATTACGAAGATGCATTAAAAATATTGCATTCCGCTCTCAAGCAATCCGAAACAATTACTAACCCAACTGTGAAATATCAACAAACAAACATCAACAATGGAATTCAGTTGAGTTATCTAAATCTGTGTGTCGCATACAAGTTTATAGGTAAATATGAAGAAGGAACTAAAGCTTGTAAAGCTGCTGAAAATTATAGGAGTAATTCAGGTAATTCTACTTTGCCAAAAAATCTCTCTTCAGACAAGCTTAAATCAACTAAATCTCCTGAAAAAATAGCCAAGGCAGAAAAAGAGTTACAAGACGCTAAAGAAAGTTTAGAACAAGCACGAGTATTTCAGAATAAAAGCTTGGAAGCATATGCCCTAGCTAAGATTGGTGATGCTTATTCTGATTTAGGAAAATATCAGGAAGCTGAGATATATTTTAAACAAGCTATAGAACTTAGCAAGAGTGTTGAAAGTCCTGAATATAAACCAGTGCTATTTTTTCTTGTTGGAAATTTTTACAGTAAACAAAAAAAACAGGATGAAGCAATTGAGTATTACAAACAAGGCGGAGATTATGCCAAAGAAACTGGTTATAAACTACAAGAAGCAAATATATTTGCCCATAGTGGTATGACTAGTTTTTTAGCAAATAAACTACCTGAAGCCACTGATGCTTTATATAGAGCAGTGGATGTTTTTGATGCGATGCGTGATGAATTAAAAATAGACGGTAATCGGATTGCCATTTTTGAAACCCAGGCTAGAGTATTTAGTCTGTTACAAAAAGTTTTAATAGAGCAGAATAAATTCCCAGAAGCATTAGAAGTTGCCGAACGCGGACGTGCTAGGGCGTTTATTGCTTTATTAACATTACGAAATGCCAAAAAAGGCAATAATAAACAAAATACTGAATTACCAGAACTAATTCCGCCAAAAAATCAAGATTTGCAAAGAATTGCCAAACAACAAAACGCCACAATTGTAGAATATTCAGTACCCGAGCCTCCGCGATATGATGATGGAATTCATGATGAAAATCAGCCAGTATGGGATGGTAAAGAAATTTATATTTGGGTAGTTAAACCAACTGGTGAGATAGAATTTAAATCTCAAAAAATCAATATTCCTTTAAAAAATTTAGTTGCCACCACTCGTCTATCTATTGGAGTAGTAGATGATTCTCGTGGCCTTTTTAAATCAGAATATAACGTTAACGAAAAGCTATATCAACTGTTAATTAAACCCATTGCTCAATATTTACCTACAAATCCGAATGAAAAAGTTATTTTCATTCCCCAAAACGAATTGTTTTTAGTTCCCTTCCCTGCAATTAAAGATGAGCAAAATAAATACTTAATTGAAAAACATACTATTCTCACAGCGCCAGCAATTCAGGTATTAGAACTTACGCATAAACAACGCCAACAAGTAACAGGAACTGGGGCGTTAGTTGTAGGTAATCCAACCATGCCTATTCTTGCCAAGAAAGGAGCAACACCGCAACAGTTGCAACCTTTAAAAAATGCAGAGCAAGAAGCGCTTGAGATTGCTCAAATACTCAAGACTAAATCTTTAATTGGTAAGCAAGCTACTAAATCTGCTGTGAAACAACAGATGCTAAATGCGAGATTTATTCACCTAGCAACGCATGGATTGCTGGATGATTTTGGCTTGGGGATTCCAGGTGCGATCGCACTTGCACCTGATAATATTCCTAATGGCGAAAAAAATGATAATAACGGTTGGTTAACTGCTAGTGAAATATTGGATATGAAATTAAAAGCCGAACTAGTAGTATTAAGTGCTTGTCAAACAGGACAAGGTGATATTAAAGGTGATGGAGTAATTGGGCTTTCTCGCTCTTTAATTGCAGCAGGTGTTCCTAGTGTAGTTGTGTCTTTATGGAGTGTACCTGATGAATCTACCAAGTTATTAATGACGGAGTTTTATCGACAAATGCAGCAGACACCTGATAAAGCTCAAGCACTACGTCAAGCTATGTTAATTACAATGAAAATTAAAGAATACTCCGATCCTATAAATTGGGCGGCGTTTACTTTGATTGGAGAATCGACGTAAATTTTAAACAATCATTTCTTTACTAGCTTCTAAATCACCTCTCCCCGCTTCGGGAGAAGGTGATAAAGCCACCTATAAAACTCAGGAGATTGAAGCCATTTTCTGTGTCAAAGAAGGTTTGGTAAGAGGTTAATCGAACTCACATTAAATTCACAGTCAATTTTTCCTGAATTTTTTATATATTCTCCCCATGCAGGGAGATATATGCAATTAGCAATAAACTAGAAGGAGTTAAAAATATGAAATGCTCAATTAAGCAATATTTCGGTGTTTGTATAGCATTAAGTTTAATAACTTATATTCCTATTTCAGTTAATGCACAAACGACTCAATCATCAATAGCAGGAACTTACAGTTGCCAATATTTAATATACGGTTTAATGGGTGTTGTACCTGTTCCTGCACCTAGCCCAGTGGGTACAATCCAGCTTGATGGTAGAGGTAGGTATTCTTCTGATAATTTTGGCAGTGGTAATTATGTATTTGATTCCTCAAAGAAAACAGTGAGTTTCATAGATGGAAAAATGGCAGATGCAGTTGCGGCTTATTCTATAGATGAGAAAGGTAATCCAGAAATTAGTTTTGAGCCAGAACTTAATCCTAAAATTAAGTTTGATCAGTCTCACTATTGCCCAAAAGATAGTAATTAAAAAAGGTACAGATCATTGTAAGCGCACAATATTGTTTATCTGTGTCAACTTAATCTAAAAATAGCCTCTCTTTTAGCTTTGTCACCCGCCTTTCGACTTCGCTCAAGGCTAATAGCCAAAGTAGGGGCGGGTTCAGCGAGATAGTCGTGAATTATTGGAGCATATCTGTGAACCCGCCCCTACTGAAGTAGACTCAAAATTTTGCTACATATCTAGTCATCTTTAGATGACTTTCGCTATGAGCAAGGAACTTCAGTTCCTTGCGGGGCAAAGGTTTCGTGTTAAGTTGACACTACCTGTGGACTTTATTAATCTCTCATCTTCCTGTATGTACACAGAATACAATTTTTTAGGGTGCGATCGCGGATAGATTTTGCATAATTATATCGAGCTTATGGGCGATCGCTTTTTTTCATCTTCTGCAATCAACGATAAATAAAAAAGAGTTAAAAATATGAACTGTTTAACGCCCTCACCCTAGAAGGGTGGGGCTAAATAAACAAAGCCTGCGGAGGCAGGCTAATAATATGCATCTTCATATCGAAATGGTATTACACCTGTGTTGATTCGAGATTTATCAATTAGGAATTATCGTACATAAAAGGGTTTAAGACCCCTACGTCTATAAGTAGTATCATTTTCAGTAGGGGTTTAAATCGCCGTCTGAAAACGGTAAACTTTTTTGGAAGCAGGAGAGGATGTCAAAGTCAGAATTACTGCTTTAAAGGATGAAGGTAGTATTAAAAATGTCAAATATTATGAGTAACGACAATCAAATTGCGATCGCTCACCATGAATGTATTTCTCTTTGCTAACCCACAATTAAGTTTATTTACTGACTGGCAAGAATGGATAACTGTATCTGCATATTTAAGTTTGACAGTTTTGGTCATCTGGGGTGTATTTAACGCCCAGAAGCGATGAAAATTACCGCTTAAAGAAACGACATATCAGTTCACCTGGGTCTTTGTCGCCAAATGCTACAAAAGTCCCATCTTTGAGAATTTTAACTTGAGAGCGGCAGTTATAAACTTTCGTCGGCTCTTTGACATCATCTACGCTCACAGAAGCTTTGTATTCCCAGTAGTT
Organism: Calothrix sp. FACHB-168; assembly: GCF_963889195.1. NCBI lineage: Bacteria > Bacillati > Cyanobacteriota > Cyanophyceae > Nostocales > Calotrichaceae > Calothrix > Calothrix sp. FACHB-168. The sequence continues at coordinate 88,508 of NZ_CAWPNJ010000028.1, read as the reverse complement.
TTTAGCACTACGTTCAATACTGAGAATGCAAACACGATGTCCATGATAGTTTTGGCATACAGCAGCAGTAGCTGGAAGCGCTACTGTCAACGAAAGCATCAGCACCAGTAAAAAAGTCAGATATCTAATCGCGCTCATGGGATCTTTATTCTCATTTGCGGGAAATCATACAGTATCTAGGTGCAACCTGCTGTATCTATGACGTAGAATGGGTAGATTTACCAGCTTATTTCCCCAAAAATGGCGATCGCAGAAAAATATGTAGGAATTGTGGTGGCAAAATCTGTATTGCATTCAACTAATTTATTAACTTATTGCAATTAACACATGAGTTAAATGCATTAATTGCATATCTAGGTTTGAATCAAAACCAGATAGATGCGATCCTCATTAGTGGGAATAAAGATGAACGCCCCTGGTAATAACCGGGGGCTTTTTGTTTTTAGGTTGCAAAGCGCTACATCACTACAGAAGCGATCGCACTCCTTCACCCTTTTACGCTTTAAACGTCAACACAGGACTCAACCGCGCCACTACACCCACCATTTCCGCCTCAACCTGCACATCAATTACAGATTGAATTGGTTTATAAGCGGCTGGTGCTTCCTCAATTCGCCGCTCTTCCCGTAGGGTGATGCAGTCAACTCCAGTTAATCCGAGTGAGGCTTCACTGTGAGATGCACCTTTGCGGTTGAGTTCAAACCGAGATTTTACTCTCCCCGCACCATGTGATGCAGAATAACAAAATGCCGGATTACCTTTACCCACCATCAAATATGAGTAAGCACCCATTGAACCAGGAATAATCACAGGTTGTTCTGCATAAGCCGGACAAGCGCCTTTGCGGGTTACCCATCCCTGACCTTCGGGTAAGGTGATGTTGTGCGGTAAGTCGTAAACTAGAGGTGCTTCCACATCACCGTAAACTTCCCGCAACCGCAGACGTAGTAGTTCAGCTAAAAGTAGGCGATTGATAAAACCATAGTTAGCAGCTGTGGCTTCAGCTTCTAAATAACTGGCGACTAGTTCGGGGTGGGAATGTACAGAAAGGGGGAAAATCTGGGATTCTGGGTATTTTAAACCCTTTTTCCAAGCAGCTTTCGCTCTATCTCGCCACATTCCCCCAATATACTTACCCACATTCCGGGAACCAGAGTGAACCATGAAAGCTAACTGTCCCTCACGCACTCCCCAAGCATGAGCCAAGGCGCGATTTTCTACTTTATCTACTCGTTGCACTTCGACAAAATGATTCCCAGAACCAATAGTTCCTAGTCCACCATCCCGTACTAATCCCTCATCGGGAACTAATTCTGCGGGTGCAAGTTTCCAGTTACCATCCATTGAACCATTGAGAAAAATACCATAATCGCTCTCCTTTGCTAGTTGTTCTATATCAGACTTAACTAAACTCCCCGTAGGTCGGTCTAGCATTGCATCTAACCAACCAGGAACCCCATGCTGAAACAATGCACCCATGGCATTGGCAGTCATTGTGACATCGCGCGTACCGAAAAAGTAATCACCTTTCATCCGTTCGACAAATATGTCGCGCTTGGCGAGAAATTGCTCGATTGTTAAATCCGCAACATGCAGGCGCATCCCACAGTTAATATCAGAACCAACAGCCGCAGGGATAACTTGACCGACAGTTTCGACTACAGAACCAATAGCTACACCCGCATCACCAGGGTGAAAATCAGGGGTAGCACAGGCGCGACAAACACATCCGCCTGCTGGGTGACGAATGCTAGCGAGGTTTGCTAATTGCTTTAAAGCTTTGGCTTCTACGGGGAAGTTTTCTGGCAATAGGACTTCTGCTACAGTTGCATCAGCAATATTACTTAAGCGAACAGAATAGGTATGGTTGTGATAACTCACATCCAAACCCTGCCGAGCTAAAGCACGCAAGAGACGTTGAAGATTTTTTGGCTGCATGAAAATTTTGTAGAGTCTGGAATTAGACTCGCAATATTGATTGAAGAGGTTAGGAGACTTGGGTTCAGCAGCCGCGTCTCAATGGTGTAAAGCTGGTTTTCCAGGATTTGAGGGAAAACAACAGGTTAATTATTTTGATACCACAAAATTTATGCGTTTGGCAAGGATTTTGTATTATAGCTGTTGACAGTTGACTGTTGACAGTTGACAGACTTAAAAGCCTTTTAGTATCAGAGTTTTATCTTAGCTTGATGTCCTAATCTATCTGGCTACAGCTAGACTTCGTATTACATTAGGCTCAATAAGTTTGTAAACAAATATGAAGTTTGGCAAAAAAACTTGTAAACCTACTGGACTCTCCAGTCGAAGGGAGAATTTAGGATGAATATCAGGTGAATATCAGTCAAGGATTTTTGACGGATCGGCCTTAGCAGCATCACCAAATGGCTGTAATGATGTCGGGGATGGCTGGAAATCAGCTACTCACTCACAAATTATTTGTTTGACTCAAGCTATCATCGAATCGCAAACTGCTGAATTTCAGCAAATGCAGCAATGGTATCAAGCTTGGTCTGATTTTATTTCCCTTCAATCATCTTAAACTTATGACACTGAAACTTACTGTTCCTAATATGGCTTGTTCGACTTGTGCAAACAATATTACCAATGCACTTAAAGCCATCGATGCCAATGCTAATATTCAGGCAGATCCTAAAACTAAGCTGGTAAGCGTTGATACTCAAATCTCGGAAACGACTATCAAGGAAGCCTTGGCTGCTGCTGGTTATCCGGTTGCTTAATTGTTGACGGTTGACGGTTGATTGTTGACGGTTGACGGTTGATTGTTGACAGTCAACCATCAACAAATTTGAGGATTTAGCGCAGTACTTGAAAATTATCAATGGTCAGATATAGCTCTTCATCGGCTATCTGGGCATTGTAATCGATATTAATTTGAGTCGGGTGACCGTATCTTGCAGAATAGTTGACATCTAGGTTGAAGGCTTGACGCGCGATCGCATCTTGAATTACATTAAACAGCTTAGGAATGGTATTGTAATTTGCAAAAAATTCTGGATTAGTAACTGGTAAGCCTGTCTCTACAGAAGTGATAGATCTTGTTTTCCCGTTACGGACTTCAATGACTACTGGCCCTCTAGCATCAGGGATGCAAAAGCAACCATTACTAAATGTATAGCGATAGTTAAGAATATTTTGTTTCTCCCACAAACGGCGATTGAATTGTAACTTCCGTTGATTCAAGCTAGTACGTACTGGTGATTGTGCTATCTCGATGGGAGGTTGAGACATTACTGGTAGGTTGAGACCGAGTAATATTAAGTATCCAGCACTGAGAATGATTGATAGGCGCATATTATTTGACTTGATTACAAAACCTGGGATAAATATATCCCCTTAATATTTTAAATTTAGGTTATTTTGTGCTTAAAATTAGCAAAATGTTGATATTTTTTAGCAAAAAGATTCTCTAATAAATCCTTAAGTCAGTCTTACCAAGGCTTCACAGCGATTCCTTCATCTTCCAGCCACGAACATCAGTAATTGAGCGCTTCTGGTATCGTCCCTTGTAGGGGCAAGGCAGTGCCTTGCCCGCAAAAATGTATCGGACTCAACCGCTCGCTGATATACAGCATATTTCAGGTAAATGAGGTACAGGCTTCGGGGCATAGCAGTGCCAGTGCCCCTACAATCAACGATAATCTGCTGTGTATATACTTTCCTTCCCAATGATAGAGAAAGTAATTATCCTGGTTTTCTAAAGTTGAGTCATTGTCCAACATCCTTGGAGATGCGATCGCATTTCCAAAAAACGCAACCAATAGATTACTGTGGAGAAGCAAGTTTATGACTCAAGCCAAAGAACTACAACCACCGCAACAGCAAAATCCTCCTGGTAGTGAAGCGCAAATGACGCCCAAGCCTCAGTCTGATGATTCCAAATACCGGGGAAGTGGCAAATTACAAGGTAAAGTAGCTTTAATTACTGGCGGTGATAGCGGTATTGGTAAATCTGTTGCTATTTTCTATGCCAAAGAAGGCGCAGATGTGGCAATTATGTATAAAAGTGAGCATAAAGACGCGGAAGAGACAAAACGCCTGGTAGAAAAAGAAGGCAGACGTTGCTTAACAATTGCAGGTGATATTGGTGACGAACAATTCGATCAACAAGCTGTGCAGCGAGTCGTTAAGGAGTTGGGACACCTCGATATTTTGGTGAACAACGCCGCCGAACAGCATCCCCAAGAAAGTATTGATAAGATTACAGCTGAACAATTGGAGCGGACTTTCCGCACCAATATCTTTAGTATGTTCTTTCTCACCAAAGCCGCTTTACCCCACCTCAAAGAAGGTAGCGTAATTATCAACACTACCTCTGTGACTGCTTACAAAGGTAGCCCCCAACTGCTCGATTACTCAGCAACGAAGGGGGCGATTGTCGCTTTTACCCGTTCTCTTTCCCAATCTCTGGTAGAGAAAGGAATTCGGGTGAATGGTGTAGCTCCCGGCCCGATTTGGACGCCACTAATTCCCTCTACATTCCCAGAGGAAAAAGTCAAGAGCTTTGGTTCTCAAGTACCGATGCAACGCGCCGGACAACCGGAAGAAGTCGCACCTAGCTATGTATTTCTCGCATCTGATGACTCTTCTTATATGTCCGGTCAAATTCTCCACCCCAACGGCGGCGAAGTGGTGAATGCATAATTAGGGCATTGGGCATGGGGCATAAAAAGTCAAAAGTCAAAAGTCAAAAGTCAAAAATATTTCTGAATTTTGAATTTTGAATTGATTTTGTCCCCCTTGTCCTCCTTGTCCCCCTTACCTCTCTTCACCCTAATCTCTTCTCTAAATACTGACCAATCATTAACTGTTCGCCAGCACGAGAGATAATCGTCTGGCGAGTGCGGTATTTAGTGCCGATAAGCTTTAACTCTTCCTCGAATACCGAGCCGTTGTACTCTGTGCGCAAACACAATGTTTTGGGATTGGGGAAATAATATTCGGCGCTAATTGGCTTAGATGTGGCGAAACCGCGATCGCGATATAAAATATTTCCTAATGCACCAAATAACGTGGAACCTTGAGATTCTTGCTTACCTGTGACTACATCTGTACTATCCCAGGTGACTTCTGTACCACATACCAAACTGACTGCATCTGGTAATTCGTGTAATTGCGCTAGCTTTTGCAGTTCTTCGCATCCCGGCTCTAAAAACCGAATTGCGATCGCGCTAACTATTTCTTTGGTCGTTCCTGATGATAGGGTGTAATAACGCCGTTCCGATCGCCACTTACCCACTGATTCCTGAAAAAATTCTGCAATCTGTGATTCTTCAGTGGTTTTTGTCAGTTTGAGTGGTGATTTCACTGCTTTCCTTCCTTAGACAAAATAATATAGATAGTAATAGATAGTTTGGCTTGGAAACTCTCTACATTACATCTGTCCCTAATACCAAATTTCTTTACTATTTTTAATCTAAACTAGATATTGAAACTATTACTGATAGTTTGGCTACAATGCTAAACAACCAAATTTTTACTTTCTTTCTGCCTGGGGATAGAAGCCAAAAATTAAATAATTACTTCGATCATCTCGCTTTGTCTTATATCTTGCGGCAGATATTAGAAATGCTAAAAATACGTATACTAAATTTACATGAGGAGTTCAGTACATTAAATTCTCTGGCACTGTCTACAACTAATTCTTCCTTGTGGAAAATGCAGGCTTGATATCTAGCTTCAACCGGTTAGGGTAAAAGCTGATTCCATGCAAATTCACAAAGAATTGGTGACAGCAGTACAGCAAAGAGAATTTATCTGCTTTTGTCTTTGTAGACGGCTGTTTTCAGCCAGCGCCGCCCTGTGAGGAAATCAATGATTTTTTTGGACGGAAATAAGCCGCACAAACTCTTAAACATGCCAAATACTATAGCTGCATCCCAAATAATTAACTCTCGGTTACATCACAAAGCCGATCAAGAACATCAGCAAAAGTCTAGGTTAGTAATTGCTTGCTTCCTGGGCTTGAGCTTATTCACAACGAGTTGTGCTTCATCACCCAAAGAATCAGCCGATGCTCAATCTCAAGGGCCTGGTGCAGGTAGACAAGGGGGTGGCGCTACACCTGTAGATGTAGCGATCGCGCGCACGGATAGCCTGCAAACACAACCAGAGTATACTGGTAGTACCATTCCCTACCGTACAGTGTCACTGCGATCGCAAGTTGAAGGGCGATTATTAGGATTAAATGTCGATGTTGGCGATCGAGTTAAACAAGGGCAAAACATCGGACAATTAGATGATGTCCTGCTGTTAACAGACCTCAAGCAAGCAGAAGCAGAATTAGCCTCCCTGGAATCAGAAGTAGCCAGAGCTACAAATCAAGTAAGTAATGCCCGCGCCCAAGTCGAAAGCGCACGGTTGCAATTAGTACAAGCTCAAGCCGATTCCCAACGCCAACAGCAACTAGTTGAACAAGGCGCGATCGCCGAGCAAACAGCCCAACAAGCCCGCACCGAAGCCCAAACAGCCGCCCAAGCCTTACGGTCTGCCACCGAGCAAGTACGCACCGAACAGCAAGCAGTCGCCGCCGCCCAAGGTCGAGTAACTGCCCAAAAAGCTGTAGTTGCCCAGGCTAAGGAACGCCGTTCCTATACCCGCATAACATCTCCCATTACTGGTGTAATTACTGAGAAAGTTACAGAACCAGGCAACCTACTCCAAGCAGGTGGGGAAGTATTAAAAATAGCCGACTTTAACCGGGTGAAAGTCGTCGTCCAAGTATCCGAATTAGAACTCGGACAAATTAAAATTGGGCAATCTGTAGAAGTGCGTTTAGATGCTTTCCCCGACCAAACATTAGTCGGGAGAGTCGCCCGTATTTCCCCCGCCGCCGATGCGACAGCTAGGTTAATTCCTGTAGAAGTAGTCATTCCCAACAGCCAGGGTAAAATTGGTAGCGGATTATTAGCAAGAGTTAATTTTGCTACTCAAGCAGCCCAGCGAGTAGTAGTACCGCAAACAGCACTTCAGAAACCACCTAGAAATCAAGCTGCTTCCCAAACCACAGAAAATAAACAAGCATCAAATGAGCAAACAGGCACTTTATTTGTAGTTACAAATACTGAAGGTAAAGCCCAAGCCACAGCCCGTTCTGTAACTCTGGGAAAAAGAGCTGATGCGAAAGTCGAAATTTTATCTGGGTTACAAGCAGGAGAAAGCTATGTTGTGCGCAGTGGGAGACCACTAAAAGATGGGGACGCCGTGCGTCTTTCAATTATTTCAGAAAAATCTCAGTCAACCCCGAAAGGGAATAAACAGTAATTTTTGAATAATCAAACAGAAAGATGCAACAGGTCAAACAAAGTAGCGGTTTTAGTATCAGCGCTATCTCCATCCGCCAACACATTGGCACACTTATGCTTACCCTGGCAGTAATAGTTTTAGGTGTATTTTTTATCGTCAAACTGCCAGTAGATTTACTACCATCAATTACCTATCCCCGGATTGGGGTGCGGATACAAGCTCCCGGCGTTTCTCCAGAAGTTGCGGTTGATGAAGTCACCAAACCCCTAGAAGAAGCCTTTTCCGCCACAGAGGGAGTATTACAGGTTTTTTCCCAAACTCGTGAGGGACAAGTCAGCTTAGATTTGTTCTTCCAACCAGGGGGAAATATTGACCAAGCCTTGAATGATGCAACAGCAGCATTTAACAGAGCCAGAAGCACCTTACCAGATACCATTGAAGAACCGCGCTTATTTAAAGTCGATCCTTCCCAATTACCAGTGTATGAATTGGCGTTAACCTCACCATCCTTAGCAGGTGTGGATTTGCGGGTTTTCGCCGAAGAAGAATTAGCCCGCGAACTCGGTGTAGTTCCCGGAGTCGCCGGGGTAGATGTATCGGGGGGAGTGCAAGAAGAAGTTAGGGTGAATATCGATTTAGACAGGTTACAAGCCTTAGGTGTAGGTTTAACCGATGTCTTAGATGAACTGAGAGACCGTAACGTCGATGTCTCTGGCGGTCGGATTTTAGGGCGAAATTCCGAACCTTTAACCCGGACTGTGGGACGGTTCAAAAATGCTCAGGAACTGAGAAATTTATCTTTTGAAGTAGCTTCAAATCCGGCTAACTCAGCCAGCAATTCCCAAACCACAGTTCCAGCACGCCGCGTTTACTTGCGGGACTTTGCCGAAATTATTGATGGCTCAGAACTACAACGGGTTTACGTTCTTTTGAATGGGGAAGAAGCGGTTAAAGTCAGCATTCAAAAGCAACCAGACGCAAACACCATTGACGTTGTTGATGGTGTAAAAAAACGTTTAGAAGAACTGCGCCAATCTGGGGTGATTCCCGAAGGGACAATTTTGACACCTACCCTAGATGAATCACGGTTTATCCGTAATTCTATTTCCAATGTTACCAGTTCTGGTTTGATTGGGACAGCATTAGCCGCGATCGCAGTTTTACTCTTTCTTGGTTCCCTCCGACAAACATTCATCATCGTCATTGCTATTCCCCTAGCCACTCTCGCCGCAATTATCTTCATGGGAATATTTGGTTTATCCCTCAACGTTTTTAGTTTGGGTGGTTTAGCTTTAGGTGTCGGTATTGTCGTCGATAACTCCATCGTCATGTTGGAGAACATCGCCGAAGGTGCGGGAATGACTCCCGGTAAAGATAGCAAAACCCGCTTGAGTTCGCAGCAACTCATTTCTCAAGCTGAACAAAGTAGCCAAGAAGTAGAATCAGCCCTGATTGCTTCCACCAGTACCAACTTGGTAGCCGTGTTACCGTTTTTGCTCATCGGCGGCTTTATCGCCTTACTCTTCAACGAATTAATTCTCACCATCAGCTTTTCCGTCGCCGCCTCAATTTTAATCGCAGTTACCGTTGTCCCTATGCTTTCTTCGCGGATGTTGGGATGGCGGTTTTCCAGTAGATTGAGTGAATTTTGGCTACTTAAACAATTTAACCGCCAATTTGATGCTGCTACAGGCGGATACGGTCGGTTTTTAGCAGGTATATTGCGCTGGCGGCTAGTTACAGTTGCTATAGTATTACTGCTGTTTGGCGGTGGTAGTTTGTGGATGGCTCCACAAATTCCCCAAGAAATTCTCCCCCGCATCAACACCGGACAAGCCAACTTAAATGCCCAATTTCCCCCCGGTACACCCTTAGAAACCAACCAAAAAGTCATGAATGCGGTGAACGAAATTCTCCGCAGTCAACCAGAAACCGAATATGTATTCACGACAATTGGGGGTGCGCTCTTTGGTAACACTACTAATGCTAATCCCCTGCGAGGTACTAGCAACATTACCCTCAAAACAGGTACTAACGTAGAAGCTTACGTAGAAAGAGTTACCCAGCAATTTAACAAGCTGAATTTAGCCGGAATTCGCCTGCGCCTTTCCCCCGGTCAAGTCCGAGGTTTAATTCTCAACAACTCACCCATCAGAGGTGCTGACATTGATTTGATTCTTCAGGGAAATAACACAGACACCTTAGAACAAGCTGGTCGTCAAGTCTTAGCCGCCTTAGAAGAGCAAGCCACCCTCGCCAGATTCCGTCCTGATGCAGACGACCGTCAACCAGAAATTCAAATTCTACCCGACTGGGAACGAGTTGCAGCCTTAGGACTAACAACTCAAGACATCGGTGGCACAATTCAAACAGCCCTCGAAGGTAGCGTACCCACTCAACTACAACGCGGTAACCGCTTAGTAGATGTTCGCGTACAGTTAGATGAAGCATCAGTACAAGCACCTTCCCAATTAGAAAGGCTACCTTTATTTGTCGATAATAATCGCCAAATTCGCTTGCGAGATGTTGCCAAAATCGTAGAAGCTCAAGCACCCGGAGAAGTACAACGCATTAATCAACGTCAGGTATTCTTAATAGCCGGAAACTTAGCCGAAGGAGCTAGCCTAAGTGACGCTCTCGCCCAAGTAAATAAAGTAGTTAATAGCATAGATTTACCTGAAGGCGTTAGTTTATTACCAAGTACAGCTGCTGAATCTAATCGACAACTTCAAAGTTCATTACAGCTATTAGGCGGATTAGCTAGCTTTTTAGTATTTGTAGTGATGGCGGTACAATACAATTCTCTCATTGACCCCCTAGTAATTATGTTTACTATTCCCTTAGCATTAGCCGGGGGTATATTCGGACTTTACATTACCCAAACAGCCATCGGTGCGACTGTAATAGTTGGTGCAGTTTTACTAGTCGGTATTGTAGTTAACAACGCCATCATCATGGTAGAACTAGCAAACCAAATACTCGAACGGGAAGAAGTTGACCGCAAAACAGCAATTTTAAAAGCAGCACCCCAACGCTTGCGTCCAGTCTTAATGACAACAATTACCACTGTTTTGGGTATGTTTCCCCTAGCCTTAGGCATTGGTGAAGGTTCAGAATTTTTGCAACCATTAGGAGTAGTAGTATTTTCCGGTTTATCTTTAGCAACAGTATTGACCCTGTTTATCATTCCCTGCTTCTACACACTACTCCACGATATTCTTGATTGGCGCTGGACAAAGCCCATTTTGATGCGGTTGCGTTTATTGCGGAAAAAATTTTCCTAAATCTCACTAATTGCTAATATTCTCTCTGCGCTCTCTGCGTTCTCTGCGGTTCAAATAATTGATTTAACCACAGAGGACACAGAGACACAGAGGTAAGAGATTAGATAAGACATCAATCACCCATCAGATAACACCAACTTTTGCAGCCGAGAATTAGGACGATTTAAACGCCGCGATACTACAGCACTCAACAACATCCACCAAGCCACAGGCGAAAAAATCGCTGGATATACCATTGAAAAAAATACCTTTAGCTGTCTCTGCTTCAAAGCCACAATAGACCAATGTAGAATGAGATAATTTTTTGTATTCTCCAACTTGGGTATATGCGATGTATGCTTTTGATTAACTAAGGCATAAATCTTTTCTTTCATCAAAATATTAGTCTCTAAACGTTTAAACAGAGAAAACTTTTGATTATAAGCACCAGGCCAAATTGTCCGGTAAGCAAGACTTTGATTTAGGAATATAGCATCCCCAAACTGGGCAATCCGAATCCAAGAATCGATATCATCACAGTTAGCATCAAGTTGAGAATCCCAACCACCAGATTGCAAAAATGCATTCCGCGAACAAGCTACTTGCACTGGCGTCCCAAAAGGTACTAATTCCAAAAGCATACCGTAATGAATATCCGCTTGAGGAATAGATAAAGCTAACCCTGTACCAAATTTGGCGGTACGGCTGAGTTCCACACCATTACTATCTACCTGCGCCGCAATACAAGAACAAATAACAGCAGTAGGATGAAGTAAAATAACCTTTGCCATCTCTTCTAGACAATTAGGCGCAAGATAATCATCATCATCTAAAAACTTAATCCATTCGCCGCTAGCTTTTTCCACACCTGCATTTACCGTTGCTGCATGACCTTGATTTACAGTATTGCGATGGTAAACAACAGAGTCACCCAAGCTTTTAACATAAGCTTCCGTTTCATCAGAGGAACAGTCATCAGCAACCACCACCTCACAAGGAATCGTTTGGTTAAGCGCTGATGCAATTGCTCGTTTGAGTAAATTTAAGCGATTATAAGTAGTTATAACGACAGTAAATTTCATAATTTTGTCAATAGTCAATAGTCAGTGGTCAGTAGTCAGTAGAAAAAATATCGCTACTAATATCTTGGTTATTCGTCATTTCCTCACTTCGTCAATCGCTTAATTACTAGTAGATCAATGTAACTTATGTAACTTTTTCCTAATTTAATGGTTATAACATTGATGTAATAATTTTTATCTGTAGTAGTTAGGGTGAAGTAAAATCATCCATATCTAACTACTGGACTCTCAGACTGGAATGGATTTATGATTGATGATCGTGAGTTTTTTAAAGCAGACAGGCAATGAACGCTCAAGAGATCATCCGTTCCATTGAAGGGGAACAGCTAAAATCTAATCTGCCCGATATTTATGTGGGCGATACAGTTAAAGTCGGTGTCAAGATTAAAGAAGGTGAGAAATACCGCGTCCAACCTTATGAAGGCGTAGTCATTGCCAAACGTAATGGTGGTATCAACGAAACAATTACAGTCCGTCGGGTATTTCAAGGCGTAGGCGTTGAGCGGGTATTCCTGCTACATTCTCCACGGATTGATAGTATTAAAGTCATGCGTCGTGGTAAAGTACGTCGCGCTAAACTGTACTATCTCCGTCAACGTGTTGGTAAAGCCACTCGGATTAAGCAACGCTTCGATCGCGCTTTGTAATTTACAATTACAAGTATGGGAGAAGCGAGCATCAAAAAGCGGCATCTGCCGCTCACTTGCATTCCAGACAAAAGTAAGGTATGATTAAATCCGGAATTGCGTTAAACTAATAAATGAGTTCAACGCAATCGCTGAATCCAAGACAGCTTGTGCGCTCTTAGTTCAGTTGGTAGAACGCAGGTCTCCAAAACCTGATGTCGGGGGTTCAAGTCCTCCAGGGCGCGCTCAAAAGCAAAAAACACAGCCCGGAATATCAATACAGCTGCTAACATAGCAGCTAGTACTGGTGATTTCGGGTATAATTATTTTGCAGCTTTTTTGCTTCCAGATTTAAGTTGGGATTGACTCAAGCTGTAAACCTGAATCACAATTAGTAGCTTCTAGCTCTAGAGACAACGGGGGGATAAACGGCTGTGGCCAAAAAAAATGAAGCGGAAATCCCAGAAAACACAAATGGGTCAGCCTTAAATAACTTTTTTCAAGGAACCAAAGAAGAACTTGAGAAAGTTGTCTGGCCTAGTCGGAAACAACTGGTGAGCGAATCAGCAGCTGTTTTATTGATGGTGACATTATCCGCATCTTTGATCTATTTGGTCGATGGATTGTTTGGGTGGGCAGCAAAACAGGTGTTCTGATGACTTTTGCAACAGACGAACCACATGACCAGACGTTGCAGTCAGAGGAAGCCGCAGAAGCAGCGCTCAAAGAAGCACGGTGGTATGCGGTGCAAGTAGCCTCAGGCTGTGAAAAACGTGTCAAGACAAACTTGGAACAGCGCATTCAAACTTTTGATGTGGCTGATAAAATTATCCAAGTCGAGATTCCGCACACGCCGGCGGTGAAAATCCGTAAAGATGGCAGTCGCCAAACTACAGAGGAAAAAGTATTCCCTGGTTATGTATTGGTGCGCATGGTGATGAATGATGATACTTGGCAGGTAGTGCGCAACACTTCCCATGTAATTAATTTTGTGGGAGCAGAACAAAAACGCGGCACTGGAAAAGGTCGCGGACATGTTAAGCCAGTACCCCTTGGTCATTCAGAAGTTGAGCGCATCTTCAAACAAACCAGCGAACAGGAGCCAGTTCTGAAAATTGATATGGCGACTGGTGATAAGATAGTTGTGCTTTCTGGGCCGTTTAAAGACTTTGAAGGTGAGGTAATTGAAGTTTCTCCTGAACGGAGTAAGCTCAAAGCCTTACTATCTATTTTTGGACGAGATACACCAGTAGAGTTGGAATTTAATCAGGTAGAGAAACAGAGTTAAATAAAAATGGCAAAGAAAGTAGTAGCGGTCATTAAATTGGCCCTGAATGCTGGAAAAGCCAACCCAGCACCGCCAGTAGGCCCTGCGTTGGGTCAACATGGCGTTAACATCATGATGTTCTGCAAAGAGTACAACGCCAAAACAGCAGACCAAGCTGGGATGGTAATTCCTGTAGAAATATCGGTTTATGAAGACCGGAGTTTTACATTTGTACTCAAGACCCCACCCGCATCAGTACTAATTCGCAAGGCAGCGAAAATTGAGCGTGGCTCTAATGAACCCAACAAAAAGAAAGTTGGTAAAATTACCAGAGCGCAATTACAAGAAATAGCTCAAACCAAACTACCCGACCTCAACGCCAACGATATCGACGCGGCGATGAAGATTGTCGAAGGTACTGCCAAGAATATGGGCGTAACTATAGCAGACTAGTCAATAGTCATTAGTCAATAGTCATTAGTAAAAATTTAGATACAAATGACAAATGACAAATGACCAATGACAAATCACAAAAAATTATCGGGGGAGAGGCGAAGCTTCGGAAGTACCCCAGGAGAGAAGAATGGCAAAAAAAATATCACGGCGCTTGCAGGCATTGCAGGACAAAGTAGAAGATAGAGATTACGCACCCTTAGAGGCGCTAGCACTGCTGAAAGAAACAGCAACAGCAAAATTTCCTGAAGCGGCGGAAGCGCATATTCGCTTAGGGATAGATCCAAAGTATACAGACCAACAATTGCGGACAACTGTAGCACTGCCCAAAGGTACAGGACAAGAAGTACGTGTGGCAGTAATTGCTAGAGGTGAAAAAGTTAACGAAGCCAGTAATGCTGGTGCGGATGTCGTTGGTTCAGAAGAGCTGATTGACGAAATCCAAAAAGGCAGAATGGACTTTGACAAGCTGATTGCGACACCAGATGTCATGCCACAGGTAGCGAAGTTGGGTAAATTGCTCGGGCCCAGAGGCTTGATGCCATCACCCAAAGGTGGTACGGTGACATTTGACGTAGCCAGTGCGATCGCAGAATTCAAAGCTGGTAAATTAGAATTCCGGGCTGACAGAACAGGCATCGTCCATGTTATGTTTGGTAAGGCATCGTTCTCGCCAGAAGATTTGTTAGTCAACCTGAAGGCGTTGCAAGAGACGATTGACCGTAACCGCCCTTCAGGAGCCAAAGGTCGTTATTGGCGCACAGTTTATGTGTCTTCCACAATGGGGCCCTCTATTAAAGTCGATATCAGTGCCCTACGGGATTTAAAACTGACCGAAGCAGCATAATAGGGTCTAGAGATTAGGGGCTAGGGACTAGGGAATAAAAGCCCAATGCCCAATGCCCAATGCCCAATGCCCAATGCCCAATTAAATAAACACAGCCAAAGACAGCAGGGGCCTATGGCTTAATATCCTGCCGAGGTTGCAAATCTAAATTGCCTCAAGTACCGCTAGTGATAGTGTGATGACTATGGCAACAACAGACTTGCTAATAAACCCCGGCTGTCCCAGCTGGGGTTTATTGTTTGAGTTGGTCAGAACAAAACACAACAGTAGGGAAAATCGATGATTTTGCTCTGGGAGGTGAAATAAAAGATGGGTAGAACGCTAGAAAACAAACAAGAGATAGTTGCTGACCTCAAAGAAACTTTGAGCGAGTCAACTCTAGCACTGGTAATTGATTATCAGGGGTTAACTGTGGCTGAAATCACAGACTTACGGCGGCGGCTGCGTCCTAGCGGCACTGTATGTAAGGTAACAAAAAATACCCTGATGGGCATTGCCATTCAAGACCAAGAGCAATGGCAACCATTGTCAGAACTGCTCAAAGGGTCTTCTGCCTTTTTGCTAGTTAAAGACGATTTCTCGTCAGCAATTAAGGCTTACCAAGATTTCCAAAAAGCCACCAAGAAGACAGAACTTCGCGGCGGTGTGATGGAAGGTCGCTTGCTGAAAGAACCTGATGTCAAGGCTCTAGGAGACTTGCCATCTAAGGAACAACTCATGGGTCAAATTGCTGGAGCCATCAACGCTTTGGCTACCAAGATTGCTGTGGGTATCAACGAAGTTCCTGGTTCACTGGCGCGTGCATTGCAAGCAGTTGCTGATGCAGAGAAAGGCGATAGTGCCGATAGTGCTGGCGAATAGACAGTCAAAAGTCAAAAGTCAAAAGTCAAAAGTCAAAAGTCAAAAGTCAAAAGTAGAGTAGTTTTTGACAACTGACAACTGACAACTGACAACTGACAAATAACTAAATCAAACATCATAGGAGTTATATCAATGTCTGCTACAACCGATAACATTTTAGAACAGTTGAAATCTTTGACTTTGTTAGAAGCTGCTGAATTAGTTAAGCAAATTGAAGAAGCTTTTGGCGTAAGTGCAGCTGCACCTGCTGGCGGTATGATGATGATGGCAGCTCCTGGTGCTGCACCTGTTGCTGAAGTAGTTGAAGAGAAGACCGAATTCGACGTAATTCTCGAATCTGTACCTGCTGACAAGAAGATTGCTGTACTGAAGATTGTTCGCGAAATCACTGGCTTAGGTTTGAAAGAAGCTAAGGATTTGGTGGAAGCAGCACCCAAGCCTGTTAAGGAAGGTATTGCTAAGGAAGCTGCTGAAGATGCTAAGAAGCGCATCGAAGAAGCTGGCGGTAAGGTAACTGTGAAGTAATCCAGTTTTTAAAACCTGTTGTTGATTGAGGAGCCAAATAATGTGGCTCCTTTTTTTGTTTTAATTTCTCTTAACCCCAGTTTCAATAATCTTTCATTCCTTAATAGTCAGGGTTTCTGATATATAAAAATAAATGCGATCGCTATTTTTTTGTAAAAAATAATAGCAATTCAAATAATGTTTGCGACACATCAAAATATTCTAGAGGGCATGGCAGTGCCAGTGCCCCTACAATCTGTCGCATTCTTTTTTACAATTGGTATTACTATATTGAAATTGTTATAAAAAATATTGAGTATCTTCACTGTAGTTTGAAAGCGAATAATACACAGAGGATATAGGTGTTAGGAAATAATGTGGTTTGAACTACACTATTGAGTTGAATTATTAAGATAAACTGCCTGGATGTATGTCATTAAACTACTGACTGAAATTAAGTTACAAAGTAAGGATAAACTATGACTATGAGCAAAGAAGGAGCCAAGGTAATTTTATGGGAAGAGAACCAAAAAGATTTCCTCAAAAAATTTTATGATCTACAATTTATTCCCAGGCTGGGAGAGGAAGTTTATCTAAAAAAGGAGAACTGGAAAGTAACGAGAGTTGAACATGATGTAGAAGTTAATGAAATTAATGTCTACTTGCAAATAATCAAAAAAGCCAAGCAGGATAAATAATTTAATTCATCGGCTTACAGGTGACTCGCGTGCAGATGGTAAATGTTTCTGTCACGTAATTAAGCTAGCCAAAATTGAGCGAGAAAGAGAGAGATTTGTCTCATATCAGGACTTACGCAAAATCATGAAAAAACGAACCACGGACTCCAAAGGAGAACCCGAAGGGTAGTAAAGAGAGTTTGGGAGAGTTATTGCGTAAGTCCTACATATAAGTAGGTCGGCGTAATTAAAGACAACTGGCGAGGTCTGTCATTTGTCATTTGTCATTTGTCATTTGTCATTTGTCATTGGTAAGGGTTTCAAGCATGTTTACATTGCGCAATATAGTTTGGTTTATTCCCGCCGACTTACTTATCTAATACCAATTTAAAAAAAGAATGCGACAGATGCGTAGGCGTTGGGATCTTGGGTTACCCTGCGGGAAGGCGCTCCACGTCTACGTTCCTCAAACGCCACTGAGGGAGCCGGGAAACCCGTCCAACGCAGTGGCTCCCCAACCTACATTGAAGTCTAATTTAGGGTTTGAAAACAGTCCCTAGGGCGTGTTTTCAAACTCCAAAAGTAGGTTGCTTGAGGTGAAAGCAACCCAACGAAGTAACGTAAATGTTGGGTTACCCTGCGGGAAGCCGCTCCGCGTCTACGTTCCTCAACCCAACCTACATTGAAGTCTAATTTACGGTTTGAAAACAGTCCCTAGTGGTGGTTAAGATACTTTAAACATCGTGGTAAATTTGGTCTGCGAGTGGGTTTTCAGGCTCAACAGGTAAAAGTACCCTAGCTCACAGATATTCAAGTTGTTAGTATCGATTATTATAAGTGCGTTAGTCTAGAGCATAAAATACTTAGATACCTGGTTTTTTAAAAAAGTCGGGGAGCTAAATCCATCTGATGTTTTTTAATTACAAATTACCATGAACCTGTTGAACGATCGCTATCAAGTTATCCGCACGTTGGGTGCTGGTGGGTTTGGGGAAACCTATCTTGCAGAGGATACTTATATGCCCTCAAAGCGCCGTTGTGTGGTAAAACAACTCAGACCGATTCAAAATAATCCCCAGATTTATCAACTGGTGCAAGAACGGTTTCAACGAGAAGCGGCGATTTTAGAAACTTTGGGCGGTGCGACTGACCAAATCCCAACTTTATATGCCTATTTTGAAGCAAAGGAACAATTTTATCTGGTGCAAGAATGGGTGGAGGGAGATACTTTAACAGGGAGGGTACAACAGCAAGGTTTATTTAGTGAAGGCGCTGTCCAAGAATTATTGCTAAATTTGTTACCTGTATTAGAATACGTTCACGGTAAATATATTGTTCACCGAGATATTAAACCAGATAATATTATTCTCCGCCATCGTGACGGTAAACCCGTACTGATAGATTTTGGTGCGGTGCGGGAATCGATGGGAACTGTGGTGAATTCCCAAGGAAATCCTACCAGTTCAATTGTGATTGGTACGCCGGGATTTATGCCTAGCGAACAAGCCGCAGGTAGACCGGTTTATTCTAGTGATTTATATAGTGTGGGGATGACGGTAATTTATTTGCTGACGGGGAGACAACCGCAGCAAATAGAAACAGATCCGCAAACGGCGGATATTATTTGGCGACAATATGCTAGTCATATTAGCCCCATGATGGCAGAGATTATCGATCGCGCGATCGCTTATCATCCCCGCGATCGCTATCCTACTGCTAGAGCGATGCTAGATGCTTTACAGAGCATATCTAACTCCATTGCACCAACGCAACCATTCTACCAGCCGCAGGTGAATTCTGTACCACTAGCGCCAACGGTTCCTGTGAGTCCTGGGGCGATAACGGAACCGCCAAAAACTGAACCGCCAAGAACCGAACCGCCAAGAACTGAACCGCCAAGAACTGAACCACCCAGAACGGAAAGTAATAATCGCAACGCTTTTATTACCGGGGGTTTAATTGCTGGGGGTTTAATTGCTGCGTCTATAATTCTGAGTCAAGTGTTAAAACCTACTCCACAAGTAGCACAAACAACAGTCACACCGACAGATACCTCATCAAATGCGACATCTCCAATTACACAAACTCCCACTAGTTCGCCATCGCCCATCGCTCAACCCACTGTAACACCGCAAGCGACGCCTACGGCAACCCTTTCGGGGAACGCTACTCCTACTCCCACATTTTCAGCTTCTACAAATACATATACACCACCAACTAATAACGCTACAACTAACGATTATTCTTGGCTTTCCCAAAGGGCTGTGACTGATGCAGATTTAGCGGGTAAAGATGGTTTTGAATTAGATATTATGCGTAATTGGGTATTTGCAATTCATGGTAGACAGTTTGATACTCCCGGCATACAAGATTACTTTAATAATCAACCTTGGTATCAACCGACATATTCACCAAAACAATTTCCTAATCGATTATTAAATCGTATAGAAATTCGTAATGCCGATTATATTGCCAAATACCAAGACCGTTATAACTTGCGTTATTTTAGGAAATAGAAATTGGTATTTTGATGCCAAAAAAATTTTGAATAGCAAGACCGATGGTAGCATCACCTAACGGCAGCTTTTCATCGAGTAAATATTGCTGATTTTCCCAAAGTATACGCAGTTCTTGCTGTTTATCTAAAAGCTGTTCTTCAGGGAATAGCTCAAGATTATCGTCATATTTTACCATTTCTAATGTTTTAACAAAATTATATTCAGAAAATATAATCTGTTTTTCCCATTCCTCATTTTCTCCTTCTAACCAAGCCCATGTTGATTGACATCCATCTGATAGCCAAGAAAGTTTTCTAATGATACTTCCTGCTTGGGAATGTTCATACTCAAATTGATCGTTACTAGTCTCAACACTAATAAAAATTGTTTCCCCAAACTCTAAAGAAATATCTTGAGTAAAGTAGAATCCAGGCTCAAATAGTCCATGAATATAATCTTGGTGGAAATTGCAGACAATCCATTCTGATTCGGAAAATGTCTCTACTCTAGAAAATTTTTCTTGGAGTTTTGTTACAGATTCTTGAGTTTTGATAAAGAAAGAATTATAAAATAAGCTCATATTTGAATTGTGGTAGTAATTTAAGTTTGATCGAGTATATAGCCGACTTTCAGATCCCCGACTTCTTTTAGAAGTCGGGGATCTATACAGCAAAAATTTTCACTATTTATATAGTTATAAGCACAATTTCGGATAATTGGGTAGGGTAAAAGATGCTAAAAAAAGCACAGGATATATATTAATTATCAATGCCCAATGCCCAATGCCCAATGCCCCATGCCCAATTTATTAAAATATATCTTTGCGCTTTTGTAACCAAAAAGTAATAGTTAAATAAATGGCGGCATGTAATAATAAAAATCCCCAATTTAAATGTAAATTGCCCCATGTTGCTTCGTAAACTGCTGTGGGTTCAAATGGTTGGGGGACTGTACTGCCATCAGGTAATTTGGTTGGTTCGGGGACTAAACCGTTGACATTTACTAAAGCACCATAAGCCCCTACAGACCAACGACTTAACATCAGCCATGATAATGTTTTATTTAGATCGCCAGTTGTTTTAAATAATACTCCAGAAAAGATAATTTGGGGTAGTAAAAGTAATGGTAAAGCGCTATTAGCTTGACTACTATTTTTCACACATGCTGAGATTAATAAACCTAAGCTAAAACTAGCTAATAAGGTGAGAAAAGTTGTAATTGCTAATCCTATCGGCCAAAAAATTAATTCCGAACTTGGAGATTTAAAGCCAACGAGGATGACTATTAGCATTAATAAAGTTTGCGCGATCGCTAAAATTGAAAGGATGGTAACTTTCGAGCTAAGATAAGCTAATAATCCTAAATTAACTAGCCTTTCTCTTAAATAAATTGCTGCTTCTTTGACAATTTCTTGCAAAGAACTAGACAGTCCTACCCATAAAGCAGCACAAGTAAAGACAAACAATACTTGCAAAGCTAAGGGTGCAAGTTTGGGATCTGGTTCTGCGCCTAAAACAAAGGGTATTTTATCTTTAATTGCTAAAGTAATTAAACCAATACCGATAGGTGCGGTTAAAAGTGAGAGGAGAAGATTAACGCGATCGCGTAAAATTAATTGCCAATATCGTTGCGTTAATAAAAACCACTGTTGTAAAAAGGAAACTTTTTTGCGTGTTGGTGCTAAAGACTTTGATGGCTGTGGAGTTACAGTATTGATTTGATTGCCAATATAACGTTGATAAAACGGTGATTGCTGAAATAAAGTGGCATAGTTAACAACTGCTTGTTCTTGTTCGAGTTTAATATAAATATCGGCAAAGTCACTCACGCCAAAAAACTTCAAAGCTTCTTGGGGTGTACCAAAATAGCACAGTCTACCACCTAAACCGAGAAACACAATGCGATCGCATTCGGTAATATTAGCTGTTGCATGGGTGACTAAAATAATCGTTCTTCCCCCTTGATGGGCTAAATCCTTTAATAGCTGCATCATCTGCTTATCTAAGCCGGGATCTAATCCAGAGGTGGGTTCATCTAAAAAGAACAATTTGGGGTCAGCTAATAATTCTACGCCAATACTCACCCGTTTGCGTTGTCCGCCACTGAGATCGCTCACTAAAGCATGACGCCGATGAGTCATTTTAATTGCTTCTAGCGCCTGTTCTACCAGTGGTTGCAACTGGATATCTGGTGGTAAGCGCAATTTAGCTGCATAGGTGAGTACCTCAGCAACGGTCAATTCTCGGTGGATAATATCATCTTGGGGAACATAACCAATTTGGGTGCGGTACAAATTAAAGTTTTTTTGCAAATCTTCACCATTAATCTGCACTTCACCTTTTGTAATTTTCTCAATTCCTAACAGCGTCCGCATTAATGTAGATTTACCCGCACCACTTCCCCCGACTAAAGCAACAAATTGTCCCGGTTCAATTGCAAAAGATAAATTATCTAATCGCCGCTTACCGTTAGTTTCTAAAAGTATATTCTGTGCATCTAGACGAATGCGATCGCCTTGATCGAGAATTTCTAAATTATCATCGCGCACCACCAAAGTAAACGGCCCGATGCGGATTTTCGCCCCATTTGACAGTACAGCCGTTCCCATGACTTGTTTACCGTCAATAAACACCCCATTGGTGCTGTAATCTCGCAGAATATAGCGTCCTTGTCCATCAGTATCAATGGTTGCGTGACGCCGAGAAACCGTAGGCGCATCTAACTGTAAACTAGCTTGAGGATCGCGTCCGAGTAAAATTGATCGCTGTTTTAACGAAATTGCCCGAATTGCTGGTGTAGTTACTGAATGGGCGTTAGCAGGATTGCCGTATCTAATTTGAATCAGTTGATTTGGGTTTTGGGCAATTTGAATTTCTACACCATGGGTTAAACAATAGCCTTCTTTGGGGGTAATTAGGGAATGATTGACATATAGCTTATTACTACTCGCTTTTTGCCCATCGCCGTCATAAATGCGGTAATCTGCGCCTTCTTGACATAACACCGCTTGACAACGGGAAACTACTTCCCAATGTTGGGGTACTAGTAAATCGCTGGTACTGGGATCTCGTCCCAAAATATGCTGTGGCTTTTTGAGTTCAAAGTAGAGAATTTCACCTTGGTTGTTTAATTCTATAAAAGGATTGGAGCTAAAAACAGTCCGACTTTGGGAAGGTGGCTGCACCATAAATTGCTTAAGGGGCTAGGGGCTAGGGGCTAGAAATTTTCATGGACAGGTTTGTGAGATTTTCTCGTGAATGGCTGTTTTTCATCAATTCTGGTGTACGCAGTTCATGATGGCTACTTACTCTGAAATTTCGCTGGTTAACAGTAATAGTTGTCTACTTATCAAAAATTAATTTTTTACGCAAAAACTAAATTAATTACAGGTACTAAAAGTTTATGATATTGAACAGCTAAATATAAATTATATGTAAAAAATAGGCAATTACAACATTAGATATTGATTAAATAATGAATATATTGAGGAATTATTCTGAGTTTTATCCTGCGTAGTCCGGCGCATAGGTTAGACAGTCATCGCTAAATTCAGCAATGCCAAATAGCAAAGTCCAGTTTGATTTTTGAAAAAAGCCTACTCTGATACTTTTCCATTACCCGTTCTGTGTTTGCTCTGTTTACGAGTAAGTTCACAAATCAAAGAGGAGTGTTTATGACCGTGACATTATTAAATAATCGTTATCAAGTTTTGCGAGTGCTAGGGAGTGGAGGATTTGGGGAAACTTTTTTAGCCGAAGATACTCAAATGCCTTCTAATCGCCGTTGTGTGATTAAACAACTTAAGCCTATAGCCAATAATCCCCAGGTTTACCAATTAATTCAACAACGCTTTCAGCAAGAAGCAGCCATATTAGAAGAACTAGGCGATCGCAGCAATCAAATACCCAAACTATATGCCTATTTTATCGACAATGGGCAATTTTACTTAGTCCAAGAATATATTGAAGGACAAACCTTAACCCAAAAAATCCAACAGCAAGGGGTATTAAGTGAAATTGCTGTTAAGGGAATATTAATTGATATTTTACCAATTCTAGAATTTATTCATAGCAAGCATATAGTTCATCGAGATATTAAACCAGATAATATAATTTTGCGTTTCGCTGATGGCAAGCCCATATTAATTGATTTTGGTGCGGTAAAAGTATCAATGGGCACAATTATGACCGCATCTGGTAACTCCACCCCATCAATTGTCATTGGAACGCCGGGATTTATGCCGATGGAACAATCGGTAGGTAGGCCAGTATTTTCCAGCGATATCTATAGTTTAGGACTGACAGCGATTTATTTACTGACAGGGAAAATACCCTCAGAATTTCCCACAAATCCGGCTACAGGGGATATTCTCTGGCGAAATTTTGCGTTTAATATTAGCCCAGATTTTGCGG
The DNA here is from genome assembly GCF_963889195.1 of Calothrix sp. FACHB-168. NCBI lineage: Bacteria > Bacillati > Cyanobacteriota > Cyanophyceae > Nostocales > Calotrichaceae > Calothrix > Calothrix sp. FACHB-168. Next base: position 64,755 of record NZ_CAWPNJ010000028.1, on the reverse strand, counting down.
CTGTATTGGATAAAGCTGTACAACAATCACCACGCGATCGCTATCTTACTGCTAGAGATATGTTAATCGCATTGCAAAATCCCGTTGCGCCCACTGTACCTGTTATACCCACCGTACCCCCTACTAATCCCACAGTAATTGCCACACCAGTCAACGGAGGACATGTTTCAACGCCAACAGTTCCATCTCCACCCCCTGTATATCAGCCGCCAATTTCTTACTCTCCAGAACCAGTACCATCTCCTAAAAGTTTGGCTACTTGGCAACAAGGGGTAATTATTGGTAGTGTAATTGGCTCATTAGTTGTCGGTGGTATATGGTTAGTCAGAGGGCAATTATCTAGTCCAACTCAACCATCAATAAATGTAGCCACATCTCCTACACCAACCAGATCGCCAAGCTTAAATTCATCTAATAATTCACCTAATATCAATGAGCAACAATCAACTCCCCCAACATCCAAAGTAGTTGATTCAAACTCTTCTAATTATAATCGTCAAATTAATACTCCCTCAACACCTATTTACACAGAAAAACCAACCACATCTGAGAATAATTCAACCAGGGTAGAAACACCTGTAACATCAACAGCAACACTCACAGAAGCAGGAGCAAAAAATGTAATTAATAATTGGTTAAAAGCCAAGCAAGTTATGTTTGCACCACCCTACAATCCTCAACCCGCTTCTGAGTTAACTACTGGTCAACAATACGAGCAAGTTGCTGGCTATGATGGTTCAATCAACTCCCTCAAAACTGACGGTCATTATTATCAATATGGCTTACAACAAATTGATGGAGTAGACGAGTTTTCTGTTAACGGTAACCAAGCGACTATTCAAGTAAAAGTTACTGAAGACCGCACGCTTTTTGATAGAAATGGCAATATTATCCCTAAAGAAACTGATTTTAAAACTAGAACAGTCAAATATACTTTACAGTTTGTAGATCAACGTTGGAAAATAGCCTCTACGCAAATAATTAGTAACTAATTAGCAAATAATTCATAAATTATCATGAGATTTTTCTCAAAATTACCTTATATTGTGAGAATTTTAGCGATTGCTACAATTGTGGCATTTGGTATTATCCTGTGCGGTACTTTAATGATGAGATTTTCTACCTCAAATGTACCCGTGCAAGCTAAAACTTATCCAACGGTAACAACTACAGTCACAGCGCAACCCAACTCAGAACCTATAGCTTTACCAACGGCGAATATTCCTACTAATTCCACACCCTTAGAAATTAGTAGAACCTTGCAAATTGAGAAAACCAAACATCAAAATACAACAACATCATCAAATCAAATTGCTTACGGGCATTTTCCTTATGCACAAGCCGATAGTAGCCAAATGATGCTGATTGGTAGCTATGCAACAGGTGCAGATCAGCGCTTTGAATCTTTAAATACCGAAGCTGTACAAGCATTTATGAAAATGACTTATGCAGCCAGAGAAGTAGGTGTTTGGATTATTCCTGTATCTGGATTTCGGACTATAGAACAACAAGAAAAATTATTTCAAAACCAAATTAAACGCCGGGGTTCTGAACAAGCAGCCGCAAAAATTAGCGCACCCCCTGGACATAGCGAACATCATACAGGTTTTGCTTTAGATTTAACAGATGGTAAATCTCCGAAAAAAGATATTACTTTAGCATTTGAAAATACAGATGCTTATCGTTGGTTGACTAAACATGCTCAAGAATTTGGCTTTGAACTGTCTTTTCCTCCCAACAATAAACAAGGTGTCAGTTTTGAACCTTGGCACTGGCGATATGTAGGTTCAGCAAATGCAGCCGCAGTATTTGCTAATGCGAGAAATCAGCAATAAATAAGAAGTTGGAAATTTTGCCATCATGGAAATACATACACCTAAATAAAAATAAAGATATTATGACTCAAGCTGTACCAAAAATAGTTACTTTTGATGAATTTATTGCTTGGTATCCCGAAAACTCTGGGGTACGCTACGAACTGCACAATGGGGAAATTGTCGAAATGTCACAGCCAACAGGGAAACATGAGAAAGTAAAAGGGTTTTTGGTAAGAAAGCTATCTGTGGAGTTTGACAGGTTAAATCTTCCCTACTTTATCCCTAATCAAGCGATAGTAAAACCTCCAGCAAGAGAATCAGGTTATTTCCCAGATGTTTTGATCGTAAATGATGCAGCTTTAGCCTCGGAACCTCTTTGGGAAAAATCTTCCACTATTATCAATGGTGCATCAATCCCTTTAGTTATAGAGGTTGTAAGTACTAATTGGCGAGACGATTATTATTTAAAACTTGCTGATTACGAGGAAATGGGTATTCCTGAATATTGGGTTGTTGACTATGCAGCGTTAGGTGCGAGAAAATTTATTGGCAATCCTAAACAACCTACTTTTTCACTTTATCAATTGATTAATGGTGAATATCAAGTTACTCAATTTCGGGGTAGCGATCAAATTCAGTCTCCAACATTCCCGGAATTAAATTTAACAGTAGAGCAGATATTTATAGCAGGATAATAACCTGATATTTTCATAGGCGTGGTGAAGCGATCTCCAATCAATAACTAAACATTCTCTGCATTGTTTTGTTTCTACGTCTCCCTTCCCTTCAGCAAAGCTATCTTGTTTAAATCTCAAACCCAACATGCTATAAAATATACAATTGATATCCTGATTCTGACTGGCTAACGCCAACTTATGCAAACGCTGCTTAACAATCGCTATCAAGTAATTGATACCTTAGGGGGCGGTGGATTTGGTGAAACTTTCTTAGCAGAAGATACCCAAATGCCCTCTAGGCGTCGCTGTGTAATTAAACAACTTAAACCAATTCAAAATAATCCCCAGGTTTATCAACTGGTACAAGAACGGTTTCAAAGAGAAGCAGCGATTTTAGAAGATTTAGGTGGCGCTACAGACCAAATACCCGCCTTATATGCCTATTTTCAGTCAGAAGGGCAATTTTATGTAGTTCAGGAGTTGATTCAAGGTCAAACTCTGACTGCAAAGATGCAACAGCTAGGAAGATTTAGTGAAAGTGCTGTTAAAGAAATATTAGTAAATTTATTACCAGTTTTAGAGTATATTCACTCAAAGCGGATTATTCACCGCGATATTAAACCAGATAATATTATTTTGCGCGATCGCGACGGTAAACCCGTACTGATAGATTTTGGTGCAGTGCGGGAAACAATGGGCACAGTATTTAATTCCCAAGGCAATCCTACCAGTTCAATTATCATTGGTACACCCGGTTATATGCCCAGCGAACAAGCAATGGGGAGACCGGTATTTTCCAGCGATTTATATAGTTTAGGTATGACAGCAATTTATTTGCTGACGGGGAAACAACCACAAGAATTAGAAACAGATCCAAGAACAGGGGAAATTATTTGGTCTCATTATGCATTAAACGTGAGTCCAACATTAGCAGGAGTAATTGATAAAGCGATCGCCTATCATCCACGCGATCGCTTCGCTACAGCTAGAGAAATGCTACAAGCCTTGCAAATTGGCGCAAATACATTTCCACCCACACAGCCTTATAATCCTCAACCAGTAGCATCAACACCACAGACAATTTCTGTTAGCCCAGGCGTATCTTATCAACCTACGAATTCAGATAAAACCAAAAATGGGATGTTTTTAGTAATTTTGATATTTTTTGGTTTAATTGGTGTGGGTGCGATCGCTATTTATATCAAGACTACGTCAGTCACTCAGACTGCCACATTTCCAACAAATCAACCGTTATCTCGTGGTTGGATTAGGCTTGGTGCTGTTAATAATACTGTAGGTACTGCCACAGTTGGAGAAACTCTAATTTCCACAAATCAACCTATTACAATCAGCCCCTCTGTTGTTCCTCAAGTTGGTACTCAGGTGACAGTGATTAATGGAGTCAATGTTAGGAAAAATAAACCACAAAAACCTAATTATGAATTACCAGAAAAAGTTAGTACTTTAGCAAATGGCGAGAAAATAGTTATTCTGAACTTAGATTATTTTATCGATCCAACCTCTACTTCTCCATATACTGCTGTTTGGGCAGAAGTCGGCTTGCCAAATTAACAATAAACACGTAATTATAAGTTCATAATATTCAATTAGGCATTAAGTAAAAATAAGTAGTGCGAGCATCTTGCTCGCGCGGGCAAGATGCCCGCACTACAAATATTAAATTGTTCAACGTATTTTTACACGACTCCTTAGTAGATTTTGCCTTTAATGCAACATGCTATAAAATATACAATTGATATCCTGATTCTGACTGGCTAACGCCAACTTATGCAAACGCTGCTTAACAATCGCTATCAAGTAATTGATACCTTAGGGGGCGGTGGATTTGGTGAAACTTTCTTAGCAGAAGATACCCAAATGCCCTCTAGGCGTCGCTGTGTGATTAAACAACTCAAACCGATTCAAAATAATCCCCAGGTTTATCAACTGGTACAAGAACGGTTTCAAAGAGAAGCAGCGATTTTAGAAGATTTAGGTGGCGCTACAGACCAAATACCCGCCTTATATGCCTATTTTCAGTCAGAAGGGCAATTTTATGTGGTTCAGGAGTTGATTCAAGGTCAAACTCTGACTGCAAAGATGCAACAGCTAGGAAGATTTAGTGAAAGTGCTGTTAAAGAAATATTAGTAAATTTATTACCAGTTTTAGAGTATATTCACTCAAAGCGGATTATTCACCGCGATATTAAACCAGATAATATTATTTTGCGCGATCGCGACGGTAAACCCGTACTCATAGATTTTGGTGCAGTGCGGGAAACAATGGGAACGGTATTTAATTCCCAAGGGCTACCTACCAGCTCGATTATCATTGGTACACCCGGTTATATGCCCAGCGAACAAGCTATGGGGAGACCGGTATTTTCCAGCGATTTATATAGTTTAGGCATGACAGCAATTTATTTGCTGACGGGGAAACAACCACAAGAATTAGAAACAGATCCGCGAACAGGCGAAATAATTTGGTCTCATTATGCATTAAACGTGAGTCCAACATTAGCAGGAGTGATCGATAAAGCGATCGCCTATCATCCACGCGATCGCTTCCCTACAGCTAGAGAAATGCTACAAGCCTTGCAAATTGGCGCAAATACCTTTCCTCCCACACAACCTTATAACCCTCAACCAGTAGCATCAACACCACCAACAATCCCAGTTAGTCCAGGTGTATCTTATCAACAGCAGACAATTCCCGTTAGTCCTGGTGGATCTTATCAACCAACTAATCCTCAGCCTACAAATAACGGACAAAAAGGAGTCTTAATCGCCAGTTTAATCGCAGGTGGCTTGATTGTGGGTGCAGCTATAATTGGTTTTGCGATCGCTAATAATAAACAACCGCAAATAGCACAGTCCCCACAGCCATCTAACGAATCTGCAACAATCCGCAATCAACCCCAAGAAACCGCTACACCAAATACCACCATTCCCAGTCCTACCCCATCTGTGCAAGTTTCTCCCATAACACCAACATCAGTTGAACGTCCATCACCAGAACAAGCGATACAAGATTATTTTGCAATTATCAATCAAGGTCAATTTCCAACTTCATGGAATCTGCTAGCACCCAGCTATCAAAATAATCGCAAACTTCACCCCAACGGCTATCTTTCCTATATAGATTGGTGGGGAAATAGAGTCCAAAGCGTATATGTTTCACAAGTTAATTTACTACAAGCCAACGAAAATGCAGCTACACTTAATACTAATTTAGAATATACGATGAAAACAGGAAAAATTGTCCCAGCCAAGGTGACTTTTCTATTATTATGGGATGCTGAAAATCGCAGATGGGTTGTTGGTGATACTAGATAATTTGCTCACAAGCCAATAGTCAATGGGGTAAAAAAGCAAATTCTGATTTGATATGCCATCGCTTACATTCGTGAATTAATAATGTTACCTTATCAGCAATAAAATCAAAATATAACTGGCGATTTGCAAATTCTGGCCAAGCTGCTTGAAAATTTTGTCTGGTTAAATCGCGGAAAGCAACTGTCATGTGGGGTGTAAAGCGGTGGTTTTTACCTTCCTTGTCTACAATACCCAAATTTGCTTCGACAACGGCTTTTAAGTCTGCTTGCAAATTCAGCAATTCTTGGCTTTGCACCACATCTATATAGATGACATGGGGTGGAAAAGCTGCAAACCCATTCAGAGTAATTGGTAGCGACTGTTTTTGACTCGCAAACTCCGCCAGAGTAGCTTCTATTTTAGATACATCACGATTTGCCCATTTAAAAGGCTGTTGTAGCGTAATGTGCGGCGGGGACTTTTGCGCGTGTCGGCTGGCGTAATTATCAGCAAAATACTGCTTGATTTCGTTGGCGTAATCTTGAATATCTTGCGGTGGTAACAAAGCTATGAAAAACAGGCTCATTTAATTTTAAGGTAGAGGGCAGATCGCAGAAGGGGAAGGACTTAGGGACTTCCAAATAAAAAACATCCCAATCATTAACTTATACCAATTGGAAAAAAGAAGGCGACAGATTGTAGGGGCACTGGCACTGCCATGCCCTCGATAATATTTTGATGTGTTGCAAAGATTATTTGAATTGGTATTACCAAGCCCGCAACTCGTAGGGCTTGGGTTACCGTAGCCCTACAATTTGGGATAATTTATTTTCTGGAGTTCCCTTATCCTATGGATTTGAGGATAGCAAAATTCTGGAGGTTGTGAGTAAATGCCAATTTTCGTCAAAATTGAAACGGGCAAAGTTGATAAACCTACCTTTGACAAATATGTACCTGCCCATAAAGCTTACGTTGAGGATTTAATTACTAAAGGACATAAAGCCAGAACTGGTTACTGGGCAGAATTCGGCGGCGGGATGATGGTATTTGAGGCGCAATCAATGACAGAAGCCCAAGAAATTATCGCCCGTGATCCCTTAGTAGCAAACGGTTGTGTGAATTATCAGCTACACGAATGGCGAATTATTGTGGAATAACATCCAATTACGGAATTATTGTGCTACTCTATTAATAGACCTGGACTTATGCGACTTCAACGCCCAAATCTTGTCAGGACCGGAAGGTAGCAGCAATACGGGATGCTTGTGGTAGGCGTAAACTCCGGGTCGCCCTATTTTTAGGAGCGTTCAGCAGCAATGCCTGGTTTTGGAGATATTGTTCAAAAAGCTTTTTACCTCGGTGTTGGTTTAGCTTCTTACGCGGGTGAGAAAGCAGGGGGAAAATTAGCCGAAGTGCGATCGCAAGTCCAAAAACTGGCCGATGAAATGGTGGCAAAGGGCGAAATGACCACAGATGAAGCCCGCCGCTTTGTCGAAGATATGATGAAGCAAGCTCAACAGCCTCCATCATCTACCGCACCTACAGACAAAACACCGCCTGCTGAACCTCGTCGCATCGAAATTGTCGAGGAAGATGAAGAACCAACGGTCAAAGATTCCTCCCCAACTGATGATGTAGATGGATTGCGTAACCAAGTGCTAGAACTGCAAGAAGAGTTAAAACGGTTGCAACGCAATGACTAGTCAATAGCAGTAATTTAGCCATAGCACAAACAAAGTAAATTTTTGCATATACTTGAACTAGGATCTACCTAGTAAATCATGGCGGGAATCCAAAATCCTTTGTGAACTTTCAGCTAAGATACTAGTACTTCCAGCCAGGTCACACTGAGCGCTCTATTCATCAGCCAGTAAAGGTGTCAAGTTTATGGACAATTGGCAAAAAGATTTGATCGACATCATTGAGACTGTGGCTGAGGAAGTAGAGCAGTTTTTCCTGGGAATGAGTGACATGGTAGATGCTTTTTTGGAACTCACAGAAGAAATTACTGAACAGGTACAAACTACAATTGCGACTGAAGTTGACCAGTATTTACAAGATTTAGCCGAGCCAATGTTTGAGGCTTACTGGGAACTAGAAGATGTAGTTACAGATTTAGATCCGGGTTTTCCCTATTCAGTGGAAGCCACAGCAGAAAAAAATCCGGCTTGTATCGGTTGTACCCATTACCACGGACAAGCTTATGGTGGTAATTTATTAGTCTGTGCCATGCATCCTCACGGCTGGGATGATAATAATTGTCCAGACTGGGAACAGGATTAGGGACAAGGGAAGGTGGACAAAAACAATTGTACAGACGCGATTAATCGCGTCTCTGCCCAATGCCCAATGCCCAATGCCCAATGCCCAATGCCCAATTACAACTGACTATTTGACAAATGACAACTGACACCAAAGAAATGAAATATGGCGAACGCGAGATTGCGGAAGGACAATTAATTACCTTTCCGAATCCGCGTGTGGGTAGGCGATATGAGGTTAGCATTACTTTACCGGAGTTTACTTGTAAATGTCCGTTTTCTGGCTATCCGGATTTTGCGACGATTTATATTACCTACGTCCCCGATGAGCGGGTAGTGGAGTTAAAAGCGCTGAAGCTTTATATTAACAGTTACCGCGATCGCTATATTTCTCACGAGGAATCTGCAAATCAAATTCTTGATGATTTTGTCGCTGCTTGCGATCCTTTAGAGGTGACAGTCAAAGCAGATTTTACTCCCCGTGGGAATGTGCATACTGTGGTGGAAGTACGTCATCAAAAATAATACCTAAATTATCTCGTTGACTGTTGACTGTTGACTGTTGACAGTTAAGAGTCATTAGGGGTGGGTTTAACCAACATATCTGTTTTCAAGCATGAATATTTGACAAAACCCGCCCGTACAATAGTGAAAAAGAGGAATGGAATATTTTTTTTAATTAGAAATGCCAAATGGCGTATACTTCCCTCCCAAACCCTCAACAATCGATTGGGTATTTGCAATCAGCATTTTTTGATAGGTATCGGCATCACTCCCTGCTTCTCCTAAACTATCAGCATAGAGTTCTCTGTCTGAAACCTTGACATTAGCATTTTTCGCTACTGCTGTAATTAACTTGGCATCATTTGTTACCTCTGCAAAAATCGTCGGTACGCCAGTTTTTTGAATATCTTTCACCAATGCACTCACCCTGGCGGCTGTGGGTGCGGCTTCAGTGCTAATTCCCCCTAATGCTTGTTCTACAGGGATACCATAGGCTTGAGCGTAATAACCTAAAGCATCGTGAGTTGTGACTAACTTGCGATTTTTTGGTGGAATTGTTGCTACTTCCGATTTAATCCAGGTGTCGATTTTGCTAATTTCGTTAGTAACTTTTTGAGTATTTTCACTATATAAATTAGCATTTTCTGGTTTTAATTTACTCAAACTGTCGCCAATTACCTTCGCTATGGCTACCCCATTTTGAGCATTATGCCAAACATGGGGATCGGTGACAGTTTTGCCATCTTCTGCAAACTTTTGCGGGTTGGGAACAGCTAGTTCGTTCACTGCGACTTTGGTAGCTGGGTTAGAAGTTGCTTTGATCAACTTAATTAACTCCGGTTCAAAGTCATAACCGCCATATAATATCAATTTAGCTTGTTCAATGGCTTTGCGATCGCCTGGTTTAGCTTGGTAAACATGAGGATCGGAACCAGGCTGAATCAAACATTGCAGATTCACTGTTGTGGCGGCTATTTGTTTGGTTAAATCGCAAAGTATCGTATTAGTTGCTACCACCAACGGAACTTCGCTGGCGGCGGTAGCTGGGTTTGCAGTTGCAATGGAAGCAGCGCTGTCTACTGGTTTTGTTTGTTGTGTTGTGGTTGGTGTCGCCTCGCATCCCAGTAAGCTGAAGGTAAGAGCTAATACCATCAGTCCTTTATTTTGTCGATTTTCTAACATTGTTGATACTCAGAAATATGATTATGATTATCATTATCATAAAATCGGAGTCTCAGGGACTTTTAAGTAAAAAAATATTCCATTGCTATTTGTTCATTGTTGACTGTTGACTGTTAACTGTGAACCGTCAACACTTCGACTGCGCGGTAGTTGAGCGAAGCCGAAACTACCCCGCAGTCAAAACTCAATAACCGCAGTCAACGACTTTAATGGAATAATTTATTTTTTGGAGTTACCTAATGTTAGAAGTTCGTCATTTAGCAGTTAACTACAGAGGCGTTTGTGCGGTGACTGATGTCAGTTTCCGCCTAGAACCAGGACAAATCGTTGGTGTCATCGGCCCCAATGGTGCGGGTAAAAGTACGATGGTGAAAGCGATTTTGGGTTTAATTCCCCGTGAAAGTGGGGTAGTTAAATTTCGTAACGGTTCCTTGAAACAGCATTTGGCGCAAATTGCTTATGTACCGCAAAAAAGTCAAATTGATTGGGATTACCCGATTACAGTGTTTAATGTGGTGATGATGGCGAGAACTAGACATACAGGGTGGTTTCGTTCCCATTCTCGCCAATCCCAAGCCATAGTCAGAGAAGCTTTAGAACGTGTGGGGATGTGGGAATTGCGTCAGCGTCAGATTGGGGAATTATCGGGAGGACAACAGCAAAGAGTATTTTTAGCGCGATCGCTTGCCCAACAAGCTGAGTTATTCTTTTTTGATGAGCCATTTGTCGGTGTAGACAAAAAAACCGAGGCGGTAATTTTTGAAGTATTTAACGAACTGAAATATCAAAATAAAACCTTGATGGTGATTGGTCACGATTTGGGCGAAGTTTCCCGCAGATATGACCGATTTTTACTTCTCAATAAAACCATTATTGCTGATGGAAATAGTGCAGAAGTCATAAATGCTAAAAATATTCAAAAAGCCTATGGTGATGGAGTCTTTTTTCTCCGCAGTGAATTAATTTAATTAGAACTGATGCACAAAAAATCAAACTCTTATCTCTCTGCGTTCTCTGTCTTGAAAAGTTGTTCATGGGGGAAACCCCCAAGACCACACTTTTCGCTGTGTCCTCTGCGGTTAAAATTCTCTTAAAGTTACGTAATACCTGTTAATTAATGTGGAGTTTATTTAATGTTAAATCTACTTTTAGAGCCGCTACAATTTGAATTTATGCGCAACGCCTTATTTACATCCATAATGCTGGGGGTATTGTGTGCTGTTGTCGGTAGCTATTTGATTGTACAACGCATGGGATTATTAGGAGATGTGATTGCTCATGCTGTTTTACCAGGATTAGCGATCGCCTTTTTTTTTGGTGTCGATATTTTTATCGGTGCGTTCATTTCTGGTACAATCAGTACCTTGATTATTGCCTGGATTGAAACTCAGTCACGGGTAAAAGTTGATGTAGCAATGGCAATGGTTTTTTCAGGTTTTTTAGCATTAGGAATTATGCTAATTACAATATTAAAAAGTCAAATAGACCTGCATAGTTTTTTATTTGGCGATATTTTAGGCGTAACTACATCTGATGTTGCACGTACTTTAATAATTACAATAATTGTTTTACTAGGTGTAAAATTATTTTACAAAGAATTATTATTTTACACCTTTGATGCTTTAGCCGCGCAAGCAATAGGATTACCTGTAAATTTAATGCAAATCGGTTTAATTTCCGCCATTACTCTGACCATCATTGCTAGTATGCAAGCAGTGGGAGTAGTTTTAGTAGTATCACTATTAATTGGGCCTGCTATCACAGCTTATTTATTAGTCAAAGAATTACATCAAATGATGTTTTTAGGAGCAATTATTGGTATAGTTGGCAGCGTGAGCGGCATGTATATCAGCTATTATTTAAATGTGCCATCAGGAGCCGCAATTGTTCTAGTCATATCTGGACTATTTTTATTAGCGCTTTTATTAAGCCCATCACAGGGAATTCTCACGAGACCAGAAATGGCTCATCAAAGAGCTAGACTAATTCAACAATTGACATCTGCAAAAAAGAAATGAGTTAATTTTAGATTTTAGGTTTATTCTTTGTAGAATATACAAATTCTCTATGAAGATGAGCTTTTATTTATAAAATGAACCGCCAAGTACGCCAAGTAAGAAGGAGTAATGATTAAGCTCAATTTCACAGAGAATTGCTATTAGTTTTTGTAGAGCAAATATGAATTAACTTGCTCTTTGGCTAGTTTAGACTTTAAATGTTAAATCTTCTCCTGAAGGAGAGGCTACGCCAACAACCCAAAATCTAAAATCTAGAATTCGGTTACAGATATGGCTACAGCATTAAAAAAACAACTTCTTGCACCAGTGTGACAAGCAATATCACCAACTTGCTCAACTTTCAACAAAATGGTATCTCCATCACAATCATAAAAAAGCTGTTGGACTTTTTGAATATGCCCAGATGTCGCCCCTTTATGCCATAATTGGCAACGCGACCGACTCCAATAATGAGCTTCACCAGTAGCGAGTGTTTTTTCAATTGATTCCCGGTTCATCCAAGCCATCATTAAAACTGTACCATCGCGGTAATCTTGGGCGATAGCTGGAATCAAACCTTGGTCGTTAAACTGCAAATTGTTCAACATTTGATTAACTGCTTTTAAATAACTTGTTTAGCAATTACAACCTCTTCTAAGCGGTGAAGCAATTCATCCAGATTCATAGTTCCTAAATCTCCGCCGAGTCTAGTTCTGACGCTCAGATTTTGATTTTCTACTTCTTTTTTACCGACAACAGCCACAACAGGAATTTTCTCTAATTCGGCTGTACGAATTTGTTTTCCTAATCGCTCACCACTGTTGTCTATTTCGGCTCTTATCCCAGCTTTTTTTAAAGCAATTACTACAGATTCAGCATATTCTCGCACATCATCACTCACAGGTAATAAGCGTACTTGAATTGGGGCTAACCATAAGGGAAAATCACCAGCATAGTTTTCTACTAAAATGCCAAAAAACCTTTCTAAAGAACCAAAAATAGCCCGATGAATCATAATCGGTCGTTGACGACTACCATCAGCTGCAATATATTCCATATCAAAACGTTCTGGTAAATTAAAATCTACCTGAATTGTGGAACATTGCCACAAACGACCGATAGCATCTTGGATTTTAATATCAATTTTGGGGCCATAAAAAGCACCACCACCTTCATCAACAACATAATTCCAGCCTTTAGCATCTAAAGCTTGTTTGAGCGCTGATGTTGCTAACTCCCAGACTGTATCTGTTCCTACTGATTTATCTGGACGGGTAGAAAGATTAACTTCATAATTTTTAAAGCCAAAATCTGACAAAATCTGTTCTGTAAGATTTAAAACTTTGAGAATTTCTTCAGCGATTTGGTGAGGTAAACAGAAAATATGTGCATCGTCTTGGGTAAATCCTCTCACCCGCATCAAACCATGTAAAGCCCCGGAGCGTTCATAGCGATAAACTGTACCTAATTCTGCCAATCTTAAGGGTAATTCGCGATAGGAATGGAGTTGATGCTTGTAAGTTAAAACATGAAAGGGACAATTCATCGGCTTAATTTGATAAGCCTGATTTTCTACATCCATCGAGTCAAACATATTCTCTTGATAAAAGTCAAAATGACCCGATGTTTTCCATAAATCAAGATTGGCTATATGGGGAGTGTAGAGTAATTGATATCCTGATTCTAGATGGGCTTTGCGCCAATAATCTTCAATAATGTAGCGAATATTTGCACCTTTGGGATGCCAAAAAACTAATCCCCCACCAGCTGCTTCTTGAATACTAAATAAGTTCAGTTCTTGACCTAATTTTCTATGATCTCGGCGTAAGGCTTCTTCTCTTTGTTTGAGATATGCTGCTAATTGGGCGGGAGTTTCCCAAGCTGTACCATAAATACGTTGTAGTTGGGGCTTGGTTTCATCTCCTTGCCAATAAGCGCCAGCAATATTTAATAATTTAAAAGCATCAGGTTGAATTTCACCAGTAAAATTAATGTGAGGCCCTGCACATAAATCCCACCAATAATTATTGTTAGGTTGAATATCTGTAATAAATAAAGAAGATTCTGGTGTCCCAACATCAGGACTACCAATAAAGTAACGAGTAATTGTTTCTGCTGGTGGAATCCGGTCGAGAATTTCTAATTTATAAGGTTCGTTTAATTCGGTAATTTCAGCGCGAATTTCTGCTCTTTCTACCTCTTCGCGAATGATAGGAAGATTCGCTTTGATTATCCGCACCATTTGTTGCTCAATTTTTCCCAAATCATCAGGGGTAATACTAACTGGACAATCAAAATCGTAATAAAAGCCGTTTTCTATAACTGGGCCAGTTGCTACTTTAGTCCCAGGAAATAGCTTTTGCACCGCCATCGCCATGATATGGGCGCAGGTGTGACGAATTCGCAGCAGTTTCTCACTGTCTTCCTGGGATAGGTTTTCCTGGGGTTTATTTAAGGAACTGACCATAGTTAAACTATAATGATAATCGTTATCATTATACGCCAAAACACAGAAAATTCCCCACCATGAGGGTGGGGAGTCGGTTAAAAAAATCTACTTTTTGCCAAAACCTTGACCTCGCTTCCCCTTTTTCCAAATAATTAACTCACCATTATTCCCACCGGCGGCTAATAAATGTCCTTGGGGATGCCAAGATAGACAAGAGAAACCATTTGCAGCACCATCAAGAACTTGAGATATACGCTTACCCTTATTCGAGAGACAAACCCAACCATCTTCAGCAGCAGAAGCTAACAGGTGAGTGTGGGGTTGAAATTGGAGCGATCGCACTGTATCTTGATGTACTGTGAGAACTTGCGCTTCCCAATCATCAGATTTTTTTTCCCACACCACCACACCTTCGGCGCTAGCAGCAGCCAAAAGCGGTGCGCCAGATTTTGTGGCTGTATCTGACCATGTTAAATCACGAATTTTACCCGGAAAGCCGCGCATCATCCAAGGGTTGGGATTCTCCCATTCTAAAACAGTAATTGAACGATCCATATTCGCAGAAGCGATATATTTACCATCCGGCGACCAAGTTATCATCAAACTTGCAGACTCAACAGGTAACAAAGAAGGTTCATCATTCCAATTTTCCGCCATCCATATTTTTACCTCTTGATAACCAGCAACAGCTAAACTTTCCCCGTTGGGATGCCAATTAATATCAAGTACAGAGGAAGTATTAAAATTTAGTATCGCCTCAAGTTCACCAATTTCTGCATTCCATATCTGCACGATGCGACCTAAACTAAAAGCCAGTAGATTGCTGTTTGGACTCCACACCATTCTGTCAATCCAAGCACCATCATTCTTCCGTACACTGACTAATTCTGGCTGCTGGGACTGTAAACGCCAAATTTTCACCTCTCCATTTTGCCCAGTTGCAGCGAGAAATTGACCATCCCAAGAAAAAGCCAGACAATCTAAAGATTCTCCATTTCCTGGTAGGAGAGAAATTCCCTCAACTCCTTCTCCCACCAACCACATCATCACCTCGCCATGCGCAGAACAAGCGGCGAGAATATCACCTTGAGGAGACCAAGTAACTGCTGTAACATAATCTGACAGCATTCCTCGCCACTGCTGCTCAAATTCTCCTTGTATCTTTGCTTTTAAACTAGACACGCCCAAAAACCTCTTGACTGATATCTTGCACCTACACCCTATAAGGGTGAGGCTATACAACCAAAGCCTGCCTACGCAGGCTGATAAACTTCGTTTTTCGTTTTATTGCGAAAATGACATGTTTATTGAAAAGAAGTTATTTCAGTATAAATACTTTAGTCCAAGATGTGAGTTGATAACTCTGCGTACCTCTGAGTGCAAAACAATAATTTACCCAAGTAGTTACACAAAAATCACCAATGACGGTTGTACGGGCGGGTTCACAGATATCCTCGTGGATCAACAATGATCTAAATAAACCCGCCCCTACTGTTGACTCTAAAGCAACATCAACGCTACTTCCTTAGCAAAATAAGTCAAAATCAAATCAGCACCAGCCCGTTTCATACTGGTTAAAGTTTCTAAAATCACCTTTTTCTCATCAATCCAACCATTTTGCGCCGCAGCTTTAATCATGGCGTACTCACCACTGACGTTATACGCAGCTACGGGTAAATTAGTATAATCTCTTACCTTTTTGATAATATCCAAATAAGCCAAAGCCGGCTTAACCATGACAATATCTGCACCTTCAGCAATATCTAGGGCTACTTCCTTGATTGCTTCCCGTGAATTTGCGGCATCCATTTGGTATGTTTTTTTATCGCCAAACTTAGGCGCAGAATCTAATGCATCGCGAAAAGGCCCGTAATATGCAGAGGCGTATTTTGCTGAGTATGCCAAAATTCTGACATCAAAATATCCAGCTGCATCTAATCCCCGACGGATAGCGCCAACTCTACCATCCATCATATCGGAAGGCGCAACCATATCAGACCCGGCTTCAGCTTGGGACACTGCCATTTTCACTAATACTTCGACTGTGGGGTCGTTGAGAATCACGCCATTTTCATCGACAATGCCATCATGACCGTGGGTAGTAAATGGGTCAAGGGCGACATCGGTAATTACTAAGATATCAGGCACAGCTTGTTTAATTGCCTTGATGGTGCGCTGTACCAATCCTTCAGGGTTGTAGCTCTCCGTACCAGTATCGTCTTTTTTAATTTCTGGAATCACGGGAAATAATGCGATCGCATTTATCCCCAATCGAGATACTTCCGCAATTTCATTGACTAACAAATCTAGACTATATCGATAACATCCCGGCATGGAAGCAATTTCCACTTTTTGCGCTTCTCCTTCCATGACAAACATCGGATAAATCAAGTCATCCACAGTCAATGTTGTTTCCTGAACCATGCGACGTAAGGTAGCAGTGCGACGCAAGCGCCGAGGGCGATGTACTGGGGTAGTAGGAGTAAGATTTTCTGATGACATGAGATTTGAAAACGATTATCGCTAACATATAATGATAATCGTTTTCATTGTCCGCACCGCAAAATACTTTCACAAAAAAATAGCAATCCGGTTATTCTGCTTTTAAGTTGCACAATCCATCGTGAGGGCTGTCAACAGTCAACAGTCAACAGTCAACAGTCAACAGTCAACAGTCAACAGTCAACAGTCAACAGTCAACAGTCAACAGCCCCTATTAATAGTTATGCAATATTGAACAGCCCGAACCTACAAATCGCGCCATAATTGAGTTATTGGTCACGATAATGGTGTACAAATTTGAACAATTGAGCCGTAAAGAGGTTGAATCAATGTTAGGAATTACGCTTCAAGAAACGAGAGTGTACCGGGAAATTAAGGAAGAAGGAGAAAGAGCGCTGGTTATCCGTCTATTAACTCGGCGGGTGGGAGAATTACCTCAAGAGGTGCGTGAAAAAGTTGAATCTCTTCCCCTAGAACAATTAGAGAATCTAGGGGAAGCACTGCTAGATTTTACTAGTTTGGCTGATTTGCAAGCTTGGTTAGAAGCATAAATTATGGCTGCACTAAAGATAGAATGATCCCAACTAGGGAACCAACAAGTAGAACCATACCGCTAAGAGAACTGATACCAAAGCCAACTATACGTTTTTCCGCAGCTTGATAATATCCCCAAGCGTAAACAATTCGTCCTACCAGCCAAACTGCACCAATACCAGCTGCCCATAACGGGTTAACGTAAAAAGAGAATAACCATAAACCCGGTAAGAACAGAACTATTTGCTCTAGAGTATTTTGCTGAACGCGCAACACTCGCTCAAAGTTCGGATCTCCTGTCATTTGTGGAGGTGGTACTTTATATTTACCTCTCGCTCGACCAACATTAATTGTAATGACTAAGTAGAGTACCAGTGTCAAAGCAGTTATCAGACTAGTCCAGGGTGACATATCAATGCAAATCTTTGTGTACCAAAAAAGTATACTTAATGTTGATGATTGACGGTTGACTTACTTAAAGACAAGCTGATAGGCGACAACTGACGCATTCCAGAAACTAAACTTAAGCCACCCATACCAAACACGAACCAAGGTACTAATGATTCTAAAGATCGCACTTCCCGTGCAGTTTTTGCTGGTTGCTTGGGATCGTAACGCACAACTACGATTTTGCCTTTAATTACTTTAGAAGAATCACGATGACCTGTAAATTGAACGCGATCGCCTTTAGCGGAAAACTCGATAATTGGTGCATAGGTGTCTTTTTGCTGATTCTTACTATCGCGTTCCCGATAATGGGCATTATCCACAACTGTACCCTGTGTTTCTATGAAGTGGGCACGCTCATATGTTATTTGGTGGTTGACGTAAAAACCTCCCCCAATCATCAGCAATCCAAATAACACCAGGTAAGTTCCACTCCATTTATCTTCAAATGTAACTTGCCGAATTTTAATATTCATGGATTTGGCAATCCCAAGTAAATATAAGTTTTATTACTGCATTCAGTCTTGCTTTATAGCTTCACGAATACAGACTATTTACTTAACGGTAAATCTATCATTAATTATGTGAACTACCTTTCGTAGATTGAAAAGTCTGGTTAAACCCCTTACTTACTCCATAGTGGATAGTTTTAAATTCTACAATGTTGGTGCTGGGATTGTAGAGAGTGTAGATGGCTTTCCCTGGATTGCGTCCCACATTACCCACGCCTATAACTTGACTGGGTGTAATGTTGACGGTTTGGGAAACTGGGGGACTATCAAGGGTGGTAACCCCTGTGGTGATGGAACCTGCTTGTAATTCGTATTGAAAAGCTAACCCAGAACGACCGCAAAATAAATTATGGGCTTGCATTCGTGACAGGCGATCGCACATTACAATTGCAGAAGTATCTGGTGTCAGTTCCTCATCTACAGATACCGTTGTTCCATGAATTAGCAAACAATCCAGTTCAAAAAAACCAAAATCCAGATTTCTGATCCATTGTACTGTTTGGCGAGAAACACTATCCCAAAGTAATTTGGCTGTATCTCCTCCATATTTAGCCATCAATTCCGTCGGTTCTCCCGTCGCACCTAAACAATGCAAAATCAAGCATTGTTCTTCCCACCATCCCTTACAAATCTGAGGTATTAACTCACCACGGCGAGGTTTACGCACCCGTTCTACCAACTGTTCCGATTCTGCTGTCGGCCCTACTAAATCACCCAGAATATACAAAGCCTCTATTACCCGACTTTGACGTTTAATATCAGCCATCACAGCCTCATAAGCTGCCAAATTACCCTCAATTCCACTCAAAATAGCCCATTTCATACAATTTTAGATTTTAGATTTTAGATTTTAAATTACTTGTCCCCCTTCCCTTGTCTCCCTCACCGCGTACACACATGAGTCGGATCATCCGCCCGTTCCGCAAACTCTAAACCCCGCGCTAAACGCCAAGCAAAAATTGCTGGTAAGCCCTTTTCAATAATCGCCGCACAAGTTTTTTGATAATCATAAGGGACTTCACGCAAAATTACGGCTTGAGTATCTGTGTCATAAATTATATATGTGGCATTGGGTCGCCCATGTCTTGGTTCTCCCACAGAACCAACATTAATAATTCGTTTTAAGGATGTATTAAAACTCTTTTCTTGGGCTTTTTCACCTTCAATTTGCACGCTAACTTTTAACTTACCTGCATCTAAATTGCGAACATAAGGAACATGAGTATGACCGCAAAATAGCACATCTGCATTTACAGATAGTACCCTTTCTAAAGCCACAAAAGCATCAAGTTCTGGTAATAAATACTCGTGATTACTGTGAGGACTACCATGTACAAAAACAAGATTTTCGTGACGCAAACTGTAAGGTAATTGGGCAAGAAATTCGCGGTTTTCTGGGTGAATTTCTTTGTTAGTCCACTCATGAGCTAAATGTCCGCGTTTCTCAGCTAATAATGAGGGATAACTACAGTCACAAGCGTTCAAGCCTTCCACAATATCGTCATCCCAACAACCAGCACAAGTGGGAATATCTAAAGAACGAATTTGTGCTACTACTGCATTTGGATGGGGGCCATATCCGACTAAATCACCAACACAATAAATTTGTTCAGCTTTGTGTTTATCTATATCTAATAAAACAGCATCTAAGGCTTCATAATTACCATGAATACATGATATTACCGCTATTTTCATGCTTCTATTTCCTCAGCCAGCAATTGTTTAGTTTGTTCTTGGTAATTTAAAATTGCCATATCCGATAAACAGCAATCTCCCAATGTTTGAGTTACAGTAGCTTCATCTAAGTCTTGAGCAAAAACTTCTATCCCACTAAAACGTTGTGGTCTACCTTCTAAATGACGAGGTAAGTCGAATTCGAGAAAGTCATTTTTGGGAACGCCAGCCACATAATCTGCGTATAAATACCGCCCATCTGCAATATTAAAAATGCCTTTTGCACGGATGACTTGACCATAAGCGCCATGTGTCATTTCATACCAAAATTCGTCTAAACTGTTTTCATCCAAAACTTCGCCAGTGCTGGAGGCACGCCAAATTCTAGCTTGTGTTGCAGTATTGGAGATATTTGCCCCTGGTATAATTTTGTTAGCCCATTCATGCCATTCGGAATCTTGCAGGTTTGGGGGTAGAATTGCGATCGCCTGATAATGTAAATTATCTAAAATCTGGGTAACTGCGCTTAACTCTAAGTAAAACCCCAATTCTAGATAAACCGCATCAGCTAAGGCTAGTTGATTCAAAAACTCAACTCTTTCGCTATCATTAAAAACCTTCACCGTGGGAAATTCTGCTACAAGGCGAGTTTGGTCTATAGGAACAGCCCCCGTACCCGGACTAAAATACAATACTTTGTCTCTCTGTTGTAATCTCAACTGTTGCTCAATCCAAGTGGTTTTTCCACAGCCAACAGGCCCAGCAACAACGGTAATTAAAGGTATCATACCAGAATGATAATCGTTTTTATGGTTTTAAAAAAATCAAGCACTGCGCAGATGAGACAGCGCCAGACTCGGCTTGACAATTGCGGGAACAATCTTTTCACTCGCCATTTTTGCGCCTGACAAATTTCTCGCGGTTGGGCCTACTTGTAAAGCTGCTAACCCACCCATGATAAATAATTCCGAACCGGGAATACGCAAATATTCATCTAAAACAGGTAAACCGTTAACTATAGAAGTGGGGTAAGTTGCGAAAACTTCTTGTAATAATGGCTCAGATGTAGCATCAAATTGAGTACCAGTAGAAAGCCAAATTCTACTATATTCTTGCTGACTTCCATCACTACATTTAACTAGCCAATTCTCACCTAACCACTCAGCTTTGACTACTTGACAATTTTCATCAAGTTTCAGATTACCATGACGCACCTGTCGCCGCAGTTGCATTCCCATTGCTGGTGTCATAGAACCACCATTACGCGCTTGTTTAATCATAGTAAAGCGCTGTGTGTAATCTGATTCGGCAAAAAATCCCTTGAGATACTTCGGCCCTAACCATCCTGGTTCCGCATCAAATAATTTTTCTTGTAACTGTCTGCGTAACATTAAATCGACTTTTGCACCACGGGAAATTGCACCTACGGCTAAATGTCCGCTAGTTAACCCACCACCAATAATTAGGACTTTCTCACCCATGAAGCGCAACTTCCGTAAATCTACGGTGTGGGAATGACAAAGTCTATCTTGAGGATACAATGACTCAATTTGGTTTACCCAGTCAGGAAAGTTTAATTTAGCACTACCTGTTGCTAATACTACCCGTCGCGCCATAATTGCTTGTCCATCTTCTAGCCACAAACGCAAGCGGGGACGAATCAAATGACGCAAAGGTTCAATGCGAATTACCTTTAAAGGAATGACTTGCTGTGGTATGGAAAAGCGAGAAATTACATCCTGACAAAAATCTCCAAATAGCTTAGTTCCTGGTAAATCGTAGGGGGGGAATAATTCACTACCGCGAGATTCCGCGAATTTCCGCAACGCAAAAGGATTGGGGTCAGGATGATGAACTGCGGGGGAACGTAAATGAGGAATTTCTAAAGCTGCAAATTGATGTTCCCAATTACTCATCCATATACCACTAGGGTCAAATACTAAAAATTTACCCCGGATATTTTGGCGTTTTTGTAGCAGGTGCGTTACCAAGGTTAAAGCATGAGGGCCAGCACCGATAATTGCTAGGTCAATTGTTTGGGGTATGGATGGTGGAGTATCTTGCATTTGCTGGTTCAGATTATGATAATGATTATCATAATAGTTTAAAGTAATTCATGATGACGAGTTAGGGACTTTCAGGTAAAAAAAGATTCCATGACTATTGTTAACTGTTGATCGTTGACAGTTCACAGTCAACAGTCAACAGTTAACCGTCAACTTAAAACTTCGGATTGTGTTGTACCAAATTCATAAATTCTTGACGAGTACGAGGATCTTCTGCAAATACTCCACGCATCGCACTGGTAACAGTCCAAGAACCAGGTTTTTGCACACCACGCATCACCATACACATGTGGGTTGCTTCGATTACTACTGCTACACCACGGGGTTGGAGTAAACCTTGTAATGCATCTGCAATTTGTAAAGTTAGACGTTCTTGAACTTGTAAACGGCGTGCATACATTTCACAAATGCGGGCGATTTTTGATAATCCGATGACTTTACCGTTAGGAATGTATGCTACATGGGCGCGACCAATTATTGGTAATATATGGTGTTCGCAAGAGCTAAAAATATCGATGTCTCTGACTAACACCATTTCGTTAGCATTTTCGGTAAATACTGCCCCATTTAAGAGTTCATCTAAGGATTCATGATATCCTTTGGTGAGAAATTGTAAGGCTTTGACAACTCTTTTGGGCGTATCTTTTAAACCTTCACGGTCGGGATTTTCTCCTAAACCAATCAATAAGGTACGCACGGCTTGAATCATTTCTGATTCTGTAACATTGGGTAATTGCTGATTGCGTAAGGTGAGCATTTCTTCAGAGGAGGAGATTAGTTCGGGAGGAATTGATAAAGTCATTGTTGATAAATTAATTGTTGATTGTTACAAAATTTTGGGTTTTCGATTTTCTGTTGGGAAGCTAGGTACAGGTTTGCATGAAATGCTGGTGAGTTGAGGATGGGAGGTTAAACGCAAAGTTGCGCAAAGGTAGGCGCAAAGGTACGCGGAGAATGAGATATGAATTAAGGAATTTTTTTGGTTAGTTGTGATTGTTGGTTGAGGATGGTTATGGATGATTAATTGAAGATGTTCAGACTAAACATGCATTTAAGAGGGAGTTAATGTGGCTTTTATCTAGGTCTCTACCAATGACAACTAACTGATTTTTTGGTGGAGATGTCCAGTCATCTGCATGTAGTTGATAACGCACTCCACTAAGTTGGAAAATATGCCTTAAGTCGCTATCGTTGAACCAAAGTAAGCCTTTGGATCGCATAATATTTTCTGGTAGTTTGTCTGTGAGAAATTCTTCAAATTTGTGAACGTCAAAGGGGCGATCGCTCTGAAATGATATGGCTACAAATCCCTCATTTTCTATATGGTGAGAGTGATGTTTATGCTCGTGATGATGGTGGTCATGGTGGTCATGGTCGTGGTGGTGATGATGTTCGTCTTCCTCTAATAGATGCTCGGTATAATCATTGATTGGTGTTAAATCAACATCTAAAATTAAGGGTAATGCTACTTCACCAAATTGACTGTGTAGAATTCTGGCTTGGGGTTTGAGTTGCTTGATGTAATTTTCTAATTCTCCTACTTTTTCGGTTGTTGTTAGGTCAGTTTTATTTAAGAGAATTACATCGGCATAGGTGATTTGTTTTAAAGCTGCTTCGCTGTCATAATGGCTAGGGGTGAATGCCTCAGAATCTACTACGGTGATGATAGAATCTAGCTGCGTTAAATCTCTGAGTTCTGTACCTAAAAATGTGAGGATGATTGGTAGAGGATCGGCAATACCAGTAGTTTCAATTACTAAATAATCGATACGTTCTTCTCTTTCAAGAACTCGATAAACTGCATCAACTAATCCATCATTAATGGTACAACAAATACAGCCGTTGCTCAGTTCTACCATATCTTCATCCATCGATACGAGTAACTGACTATCGATGTTGATATCACCAAATTCGTTAACCAGGACAGCTACTTTTAAATCGTGCTTATTCTTGAGAATTTGGTTAAGCAGCGTTGTTTTCCCACTACCAAGGAATCCTGTAATAATTGTAACTGGCATTCCTCGCTTAGGAATAGCAACTATTTCGGTGTCGGTTGCTATATTTGTGGCTGTGTTAGTCATAATTCCTGGTTAATGCCATAGGCTGTTTGATAACGATTCTCATTCTACACAAAAATTTGCCATCTGCAAGCAACAATTGTGCTTTGCGACTTCAACAATGGTTAGAGGTGCGCCAAATATCAAGTTAATTGTGCGGAAACTGGTGAAAAAACTGGCTAAGGAAGAGTTAGCTGCACAAGGGTTGGTGTAAATTTTGCCGTATGTGGAGAGAAAAGCGATCGCATTCACCTTATGTAATGAATTTTTGCCAACTAATCATCAATAGTTCAACTAAAAAGCTGCAACTGTGAGGTTAAAAGGTGCAAACTTGGAGTTCAAAGCTGCAAACCTCGCCTTCAGAAGTTCAAGTTCCGAGTTCAAAGCTGCAAACTTCGCCTTCAGAAGTTCAAGTTCCGAGTTCAAAGCTTCAAGCTTCGCCTTCAGAAGTTCAAGTTCCGA
This sequence comes from Calothrix sp. FACHB-168, assembly GCF_963889195.1. Taxonomy (NCBI): domain Bacteria; kingdom Bacillati; phylum Cyanobacteriota; class Cyanophyceae; order Nostocales; family Calotrichaceae; genus Calothrix; species Calothrix sp. FACHB-168. The sequence goes on along the minus strand of NZ_CAWPNJ010000028.1, from coordinate 40,299 downwards.
GTTCAAAGCTCCAAGCTTCGCCTTCAGAGGTGCAACAATGTCGCTATAAATGAGATTGGTGGTGATGCGAACTAAAAGTACCTTGTTTAGGATGTAGCAGTAGCCAGATAGATTAGGACATCAAGTCAGTCAATAGTCAATAGTCAACAGTCAACTGTCAACCGTCAACAACTATAAAACAAAATGGGGCACAGCAATGCTGTACCCCGGAAAATATATATGAGTTATTGTGATTTTATTAACCAGGTATCACAGCGATACAATCAATTTCTACCAAAACATCCTTAGGTAAGCGCGATACTTCTACACAAGCGCGTGCTGGTGCTGTGTCTTCTGGAAAATATTTGGCATAAATCGCATTTACAGCCGCAAAATCATTCATATCAGCCAGAAAGACGGTAGTTTTTACCACATCTTCAAAACCTGCACCAGCTTCTTTTAAGATAGCTTCTAAATTAGCGATTACCTGTTCAGTTTGCTTTTTAACATCATCAGTATAGACAACTTGACCAATGCGGGGATCGATGGCAATTTGTCCAGCTACAAACAACATTTGACCAGAAGCGGCGATCGCTTGATTATACGGCCCCACTGGTTCCGGTGCATTATCAGTGCGAATAACTTGGCGTGTCATAGATATTACTTTCCCCAAAGATGCTTGCTGCTTACCGACTTCCATCTCACAGGCGATCGGTTTGTAAACTTCTCCATCAGGCATTATCGCACCAGTTAGGTCAGCATCTTTAAAGCTAGCTCCGTAAATATTTGCTCCAGTAAAATTAGCCTTCTTTAGGTTTGCACCATCAAAGTTTGCCAATATCAAGTTAGCATCTAACAAACAAGCTCTTTCTAGATTCGCGCCTTGTAGCAAAGATTTTCTCAGGTTAGCTGCTCTAAGATTTACTCCACACAAATCTGCATAACTCAGGTTTAAATCTGACAAATCAAATTTTTCTAAATTTACCCCCCGGAGTTGAGCTTTTGGGAAATTTGCACCTTTAAGATTCACTCCAGTAAAGTCAACTTGGGTTAAATTTACCTGAGTCAAGTCTGCTCCGGTGAGATTTGCATCTTTCAAGTTAGCGCAGCTTAAGTTCGCACCACTAAGATCCGTCCAACTCAAATCAAGTAAACCACCTTGCACCCGCATCAAATTTGCGCCTCTAAGAGATGCTCTAGAAAGCTTTGTTTCCCAAAGATTAGCTTTTACTAGCGTTGTCTCACTCAAATCTGTGCCATTCAAATTTGCTTTGTATAAGTCTACCTCACTCAAATTTTTGCCTTTGAGGTCTACTCCTTGAAGATTAACTGCATGAAATTTCCTTTGACCTTCCGCAAATTTCTTTAAAAGCTCCTCAGCATCCATAATGCACCTTTAAATACCCCTGCCTCAGTATAATCTCGATAATTTGGCAGGAGTATTCTTCTCCTCTCTTCCTTAGCGAACTTCGCGCCTTCTCTGCGAGACGCTTCGCGAACGCGGTTCGTTTCCCCCAACCCAACCCATAAAGCCGAAATATTAATTACTCCCTCTCTCTGTGCCCTCTGCGCCTCTGCGGTTAACTCCCCCAACCCAACCTCGGACGCAACCCATAATGCCGATACTGCCAATAATCCCGCAGAATGCGATCGTGGTCAAAACACAAATTCCCAGGAACCCGCCAAGACTCAAAAATGCCGATATTCTTCGCATCATCACCGGCTTTAGGTTCACCTTTTGCGATCGCTAAAAACACAACACTCATAGTATGCTGACGCGGATCGCGGTTGGGGTCAGAATATACCAAAAATTGTTCAATTAACTCCACCTGTAAACCCGTTTCCTCCTCCGCTTCCCGCTTCGCCGCTACTTCCACCGCTTCACCATAATCGACAAAACCACCAGGAAGCGCCCAACCTAAAGGCGGGTTATGTCGCTCAATTAACACTATAGGTAGATGAGGGCGATCCACCAATTCAATAATGATATCTACTGTCGGCGCGGGATTTCTGTAATTCATCTGCATTATTAAGGATTAAGTAGTAATTATGAGCTTTTATAGGGAATTGTTACATTCTCTACATCTATCACCATAGGCAGCTTTTAAACCAACCCCTACCGTGATAAATTCGATGCGATCCCCTAGCGTCATGTTAAGGCGATCGCTTGCTCCTATATCATCTAATTAACTATGCCTTTCCCTAGATCCAGTGGCATTTTGCTGCACCCTACTTCCTTTCCCAGTCGATTTGGGATTGGGGATTTAGGCCTAGAAGCCTATAATTTTATTGATTTTTTGCAACAGAGCTATCAACAATATTGGCAAGTTTTACCTTTAGGGCCTACTGGGTATGGTAATTCTCCTTATGCATGTTATTCAGCAATGGCGGGTAACCCCCAACTCATCAGTCCAGAACAACTCAAAGACCAGGGTTTACTCACAGAAGATGACTTTGCTAACTTACCAGCATTTGACACCTCTCAGGTAGAGTACGAAAAAATTGCGCCCATCAAGCTTGATTTGCTCAAAAAAGCCTGTAATAACTTTAAAACTCAAGCCACACCTTTACAGCAAAAAGAATTTTCTGGTTTTTGTCAGAGTAAAGCTTATTGGCTCGATGACTATGCTTTATTTATGGCGCTGAAAGATAGCAATGGCGGCTCAAGTTGGTATACTTGGGAACCAGAAATTGCCAAACGCGAACCCAAAGCCATCGAGCAAGCACAGCGACAGCTAACTGAAGAAATTTACTTTCACAAATATCTCCAGTTTGAATTTTTCCGTCAGTGGTCGGAACTCAAAACCTATGCCAACATGAGGGGTATCCACATAATTGGCGATATCCCCATTTATGTAGCTCATGATAGCTCTGATGTCTGGGCTAATCCGAATATTTTCTGTTTAGATGAAGAGACAGGCGAAGCAGCTTTGATGGCTGGCGTTCCACCAGATTACTTTAGTGCTACAGGTCAACTGTGGGGTAACCCAGTCTACAACTGGGAGGAATTAGAAAAGCAAGACTTTAAATGGTGGCTGGGACGCTTCCAAGCCATGCTGGATTATGTGGATGTGATTCGCATTGACCACTTCCGAGGTTTTGAAGCATACTGGGCTGTGGAACAAGGAGAAGAAACAGCAATTAATGGTGAATGGTTAAAAGCGCCTGGGGAAGAATTGTTTGAGACAATCAAACAAAAGTTAGGTACTCTACCTGTATTAGCAGAAGATTTAGGAGTAATTACGCCAGAAGTAGAAGCACTGCGCGATCAATTTGAATTTCCGGGAATGAAAGTTTTACAATTTGCTTTTGGTTCCGATCCTGGTAATCCTTTTCTACCCTTTAACTACCCCCGCAATGCTGTAGTCTACACCGGCACTCATGATAATGACACCACAATTGGCTGGTACAACCAAGCTAGTGATTGGGAAAAGCGTAACTTGTTACTTTATATTGGCTGTATCAGTCCTGAAGGAATTCATTGGGATTTAATTCGACTGGCTTTAAGTTCTATTGCCAATCAGGCAATTATTCCTTTACAAGATGTTTTAGGATTGGGAACAGAAGCGCGAATGAATTTCCCCAGTGTTGCTGAAGGGAATTGGGGATGGCGTTATCAAAAAGAAGCCTTGACTGAGGAATTAAGCCAGAAGCTCAAGGTTTTGACTACACTCTACGGACGCGCACCCAAAGAATCCTGAGAGATTGCTGAATTTTCATCAAAATAAATCAGCACTTCAGTGTTGCAAAATTTACTAACTGAAGTGCTGAGTAATTAAGGTAAATTATCTTGCGAGCAAAATTAACGTGGTAGACTACGGGGTCTAGCAGCAATTTGCACTTCCTCTGGCTTTCCTAACTCACCCATTTCCTTGGGTTGCTCCTGATTGACGCTCATCAATACACCACCAGCATTATCAGTTTTCACAGTGAGCTGCTCGTTAGCTTTCCAAGTGCGTTGAGTTCCTTGTGGAAGAGTACCCTCAAACTCAGTTTTACCATCAGCTACTACCCGAATCCAAGATGAAGCTTTTAAAGTAACACCCACCTGTACTGGTGTACCAAGTTTAGTGGTCATCAGGGTGTTGCTATATGGTTTGATATCTGGTAATACTTGTTTTGAGTTTTTTTGTTGTGCTGCTTTGGGTTGAGGTGGGGTAGTACTTGCTTGTAAAGCAGAATCTTTCACAAGTTGAGATAAGCCGCTTACAGAGCAGATAATCACAAATATATAAAGAAAATACAAATGCAAAGGACGTAATTGATTAATGGGCTTATTCGTCCAAGCTGGTTTAGGGTGCTTTTGTTGATAGACAATGGGAAAAGTGCTAGACAATTCCACGCCATTAAAACCTAAAGCATCGGCAAATTGCCGAATTAAACCTTGAAGATAAACTGGTTCTGGCAGTTCCTCTAAATTCCCTTCTTCTATCGCTTGCAGGAGCCGTTTGGGAATTCTGGTTAATATAACGACTTCTTCTAAAGATAAGCCTTGTTCTTGACGCGCCGCCCAGAGTTGACCGCCAATTTCCGCTAATTTTTCGGACTGTTGTTGCTCTACTGACAGTGTTGGTGGCTGATTATCCTTCCTGTTGAACCATTTCATGTGTAGTTACACTCCTTAACTCAGCTGAATCTGTAATAGGTATGTGCTTGATTTGCTGTTGCAAAAAGCGCATCTCATCATTTCTTAGGGAACGATACTTACCCTCTTTGAGATAGGGTTGTTTGGGAACTTGTAATTTAATCAGTCCGATGGCAGTTCTATGTAGCTTGATGACCGGGTAGCCTAATTGTTCGGCTATACGGCGAATCTGGCGGTTACGTCCCTCCTTTAAGACAATCTCTAAAGAGCTTTGTGCATTCAAACTTTCGATGAGGCGCACCTCAGCCGGTCTTGTTCTTCTACCATCTAGGATCACACCCTGACGCCACATTTGTAACAGTTCTTCTGGCGGATGTCCTTTAACTACTACACGATAAGTTTTAGGAACGCTGTGACTGGGATGGGTCAGCGCAAATGTTAAATCGCCATCGTTAGTCAGTAATAATGCACCTGTGGATTCTGTATCTAAACGCCCTACTGGGTGAATACCAGAACCACTACGTAATTCTTTGGCTAATAAATCTAAAACTGTTGTTCTTCCCTGCGGGTCGTAGCAAGTAGAAACTACCCCAGCAGGTTTGTTTAGCAACAGATATATAGAAGCAGGACGTTGTTTAGTAACGACTGGTTTGCCGTCAACTGTAATTTTGTCTTTTTCTGGGTCAACTTTTTGACCTATATGTGCTAACACACCATTAATCCGCACGCGCGATCGCCTAATCATTTCTTCAGCTTCACGACGTGAGGCAATACCCCATTGAGCGAGAACTTTTTGTAACCTAGCCTCCATGTGGAAATTACTTATTCTACCGTTAACATTTAAATTATAAAATTTGCACTTTGTCGTTAATCACCATAAATGTTACATTTATGGATTGATTAACTTCTACCGATTTTTGAGTCACTACCCATAAATAACAAGTGAAATGACTGAGCAAAATTCCGATGGCAAACGTAATCACAAGATACGGATAATTACGAATCTGCTCACAACGGCACTAAAGATATGGTTGCGAGCGCAAGTAAGTCAAGTTGCGCACATCGATGTGGACATTAAAGCTAGCGATCGCCAACTGCTCTCTGGAAAAATTCCTTGGGTATCGATTGGGGCTAGTCATGCTGTTTATCAAGGCCTCCATATTGGACAAATTCAACTCATCGCTGAAAATATTCAAGTCAACATAGGCTCGGTTATTAAAGGACAGCCGCTCAAACTGTTAGAAACAGTACCAGTAGTTGGTGAATTGATCGTCGAAGAGAAGGATCTGAATAATTCCCTCTCATCCGAGCTGTTATTAACGGCCTTAAATGATGTACTGGTTAAACTTTTACCAGAACACTGCGCAAAAACCAAGTCTATTTCTTGGCAAAAAATTATTCTGGAAAATCATCAAATTATACTGAGTGGCATTCTAACATCTGAAGGTCAATCTATGCCCCTGGATATATACCTGGGCATAAACTTAATCAATGGTCGCGAGTTGCAACTAGCACCAGTTCTCATCAAGTGCGATATTGTCACTCCAGAACAGAGTAATCATGAGTACACCTTCGATCTCGGTTCAGAGGTCGATATCCAAGAACTCACACTGATCCCAGGTCAGTTACGCTGTCGCGGGCAGATTAACGTCAATCCCTGATCATTAAAAATCAAAAACTTAAATTGCTTATTATTTATAATAATTTATCTTTTTGAAGAATGATGGGTATTGGGTATGGGGCATTGGGCATTGGGCATTGGGCATTGGGCATTGGGCATTGGAACAATTTTGGATTTTGGATTTTGGATTTTAGATTGGAATCCAAAATTGCAAATCTGTCTTGAAAAGTGACGCTCCTGCGTCGCTCTAAGCGAAGCTATGCCGTTCGCGTAGCGTCTCCGATAGGAGAAGGCTTTACGCTGCGCTAACAGAGCGCCGGCTTCCGGCGCTCCGACTTTTCGCAAAATCTAAAATTTATTGTCCTCCTTGGGGACTTCCAGAGAATAAATTACCCAATGTATTTAATGAGATTTTTCTTTACTCCCCCTGCCCCCTGCTCCCCTGCTCCCTGCTCCCTGCTCCCTGCTCCCTGCTCCCTGCTCCCTGCTCCCCTACCTCCTGCTCCCTCACCCCCCCTTGGCAATTAAGGGCAATAACAAAGTCACGAAATAGTAAACTAAGGGCGCTGTAAAGATATAACTGTCTGTACGATCTAAAATGCCGCCATGTCCGGGGATCAACTGTCCAGAATCTTTGACTCCAGCATCGCGCTTCAGCACAGATTCGATGAGGTCGCCTAAAAGACTAGCGATCCCGATTAGTAAACCCAAGGCTAAACCAGTGTACAGGGCGTTAGTCCAGTGAAGATAATAAGCGCCGCCTAAACCCACAGCGATGCTGGCACTAATGCCAAATACAGCACCTTCCACGGTTTTTTTCGGGCTGATATCAGATAAACGAGTTTTGCCGAAGAACTTACCAATAGTGTAAGCGCCAATATCAGCTGCCCAGATGCAGAAAAAGGTCAGCACGGTCGCTTTCAGTCCTTGAGGAAGGGAGGCCAGGTTTGCCTGGTCTAGAATATCTGCCCAACTAGCAGGCCAGTAACCGCCTAAAGGTAGATTGCTGAGGGCGACGTTACCGAGCGATCGCAATCTTACCCAATAACTAGGTAAGTAACCCACATAAAATAGCCCCATAATCGAAGCGGAAATATCAGCAATTGTCGCCATTTTGGGTTGAAATAGCAGGTAAAAACAAATAAATGTCCCCGCTATTGGCATCACCGCGTCAGCTAAGTCACCATTCAGCGTACAAATTATCAGTAAAACTTGACTGACAAACATAGTGGTTTTGACAGCAGGAGCCATACCTCTGGCTAGCACCAAATTAAAATATTCCTGTTGTCCTAAAAACACCACAATCGCAATCATTATGGTAAAATACCAGCCCCCTAACAAGGTAGAAAATAGAGCCAGTGCGATCGCAACAATTCCACTAATAATCCGAGACCAAGGCATAGAAGTATTGAGGATGGGGCATGGGGCATGGGGCATGGCGCATAGGGCATTGGGCATTGTAAATAATTTTGGATGAGATTTCCATCTAAAATCCAAAATTTCTTCTCCCTAGTCCCTTAAACCTAGTCCCTAGCCGCTAAATTTATGTAGATTCACTCTAGTTTCTCACCACTGAGGATAAAAATGGGATCTATGGCGGCAAAGGTTTGCGAAAAACCTCGCATTTCTAAGCGATTGACGCCAGATTGCACAACTTCAATATTTCGTGCTTGTAATTGAGAAAAGCTTTGAGAGATAGCATAAAGACTTTCTAGATTAGCAGCTGTCGCTACTACTCTACCCATAGGCGGCAGATAATCCCACACAGCTTGCAAAATATCTTGAATCGGGCGTCCTCCCTCAATACATACACGGTGAGGAGTAGGTTTTAGTTGCTGCAAACAATCCGGGGCAATACCTTCAATCACTTCCACATTTTTGACTTCAAAGCGATCGCAGTTTCGCCGGATCAAATTGGCTACTTCTTCATCCCGTTCTACAGCAATAATTTGCCCGTAAGGACACAATAATCCTACCTCTACAGGAATTGTACCTGTACCTGCACCAATATCCCATAATACGGAATCTGGCTGAAGCCGTAATTGAGCAATTAATAATAGTCTCACTTCTCGCTGGCTCATGGGTATTCCTGGTAAATGCTCGAACATTTCATCGGGAATCCCAGGGGTAATGTAAGGCCAAATTTTGGAAGGCATAGAATTACATATTTATACTAAAGATATCAGCTTGTTTATTGGCACAGTCACAGGCTCTCACCACCTCTAGGCGTAGCGCTATCAGTAATCATTATGATTCAAGAAATATTGGGCGAACGCTACGAAATTCAGCAGCAATTGGGCAAAAAAGCGGGCAGGCGAACCCTATTAGCCCGTGATTTACTAACTCAGGAACTCGTCATCATCAAGTTACTGATTTTTGGCGGTGACTTTGAATGGGACGATCTCAAGCTATTTGAGCGAGAAGCTGAAACTTTAAAATCTTTATCACATACTGCTATTCCTCGCTATTTAGATTATTTTGAAGTAAATTCATCGACAATTAAAGGATTTGCTTTAGTACAGAGTTATATCCCAGCCCAAACTCTAGAGCAATACTTAAAATCTGGGCGAATTTTTACAGAGGTGGAAATTCAACAAATAGCCAAGGCTGTTTTAGAGATTCTAATTTACTTACACGGGCTACATCCGCCTGTAATTCACCGCGATATTAAGCCTAGCAATATTTTATTGGGCGATCGCTCTGGTAATAGTGTTGGTCAAGTTTATCTGGTCGATTTTGGCTCAGTACAAACTGTTTTGGCAACTGAAGGCTCGACGCGGACGGTGGTAGGAACCTACGGTTATATGCCACTAGAACAATTTGGGGGGCGCACCGTTCCTGCATCGGATCTCTACAGCTTGGGTGCAACGTTAATTTACTTGCTAACGGGGACTCATCCCGCCGATTTACCCCAAAAGGATTTTCGCATTCAATTTGAGCAAGCAGCTAATATCAGTCCTGATTTGAGTCATTGGTTAGGCTGGCTGATCGAACCTAGCCTAGAAAAGCGTGCCAGTTCTGCCCTCAAAGCCATCCAAGCCTTAGAGAAACCCCTAGTTTACCAGGCGACTGATTTCACTGATTTAACGATTAGTCAACCGCCAGGGAGCAAAATTCAACTGACGAGAAATCAGGATGTGCTAGAAATTCTCATTCCGCCTCATGGCTGGCAAGCATCGATGTTATTCTTAGGTTTTTTTGCGATCGCTTGGAATTCATTCATCCTATTTTGGACGATTGGCGCGCTTGCTGCACCTTTTCCGGTTAATATCCCCTTTGCCTTGTTCTCCCTGCCTTTTTGGGGCGCTGGTGGCTTTATGATGTATGGTTTTTTATTTAGTATCTGGGGAAGTATGAAATTACGCCTGGATAGTCAACAAATATCTTCAACCTATGAGTTATTTGGATTTAAATTTCATCGTCCTCGACCATCCCCCCGGCAGAATATTACTAAACTAGTGTATATTCCACCACACTTTACTAAAGATTCTGATGGCGACAGAACCCAGGTACCCGCACAATTAGAAATCTGGGCTGGGGTACAAAAATATCAGCTTGGTGGTAATAATATTCCTCTCAAATCTGAAGCGGAAATGGAATGGCTAGCCCAGGAATTAAGCGCTTGGTTAGGAATCAAAATTGCCACCAAATAGAAAGTTAAGACCAGCAAATCTTTGAGTTATTTTTGACTCTGTATGCTCTTTTATTACGAATTAATAATTAGTATTAAAAAAAAGTAAGTATAAAAATAGCAACTTTTAGTAAATAGCAAAGTTTTCCCAGGAGCGATCGCGAACGTAAAATTAAATTATCCTCGACTTCAAGCCCATGATGGTTATTCCAGAACTTGAGCAACAACTCCTTCAACTTTCCCCCAACGAAAAACTTTATATTATCCAACTTCTTGCCCAAAGTCTCACTACACAAAACACCCCCTCTGGGCAACCCAGCACACTCTCAGAGTTCTTCCGTCAATCCCCTCTGACTGAAGTTGCTGAAGAACTCGATCTGAGCCGCGATCGCAGCGTAAACTATAACTACAACGATTTTGCAAAGAACAGGGGTTGTAATTATTAATCCTTGGTCTATTTAAGTTTTAAGTTAGTCACTATAGCAACTGCACTTTATAGTTAATTAAAGATGCTTGAGAGGAAGTATATATGTTATTTGGATTAGGATGGCCAGAAATTGCCATTATTCTGATAGTGGCTATTGTAATTTTCGGCCCGAAAAGAATTCCCGAATTGGGGAATGCACTGGGTAAAACTCTCCGGGGTTTTAAGGAAGAAGTTAAAGGTTCTAATTCAGAGAAGAATTCCGAGCAAGACCAGTAATATTGTTAATTGGCAGCAAAGCAAAGGTTAATAGTAGAGATACGCGCGATCGCATCTCTACTATTGACTAAAGCAGCGTATTGATGATCGGAGATACCACGCCATTTTGGGAATCTACGATGGACGTAGTTGAATTTTGTTGATGTGTTTCTTCTTTAACTACGCCGCGTGTTCTAATTAGGCGAATGGCACGGCTGACACTTTCTGGTAAAATCACGACCAAGCTGTTTTCCGGAGCCATATCCAAGCCTTTGTTAATTGCTTGGGTTTCGTCCAAAATTGCCTCAAACCGAGCATTGGGTTTAACTTGGGTAATGCCTTGAGTAATCAACGCTGCGGCTGAACCTCTGGGACGACCTCTCGTGTCATCGTCTTCTTTAACTATGATGTAATCAAAAATATCGGCGGCTAATTTGCCCAAGGTAACAAAATCTTCGTCACGGCGATCGCCAGGGCCGCCAACTACACCAATTCGCTGTCCTGTAGTCCAGTTGCGAACGAAAGCACCTACAGCTTCGTAACTAGCTGGGTTATGAGCATAGTCTACTAAGGCATGGTAGTTGCCTAAATTAAACAAATTCATCCGTCCTGGAGTTTGACTTACAGAAGCACGGAAGGTCTTTAAGCCGCCGCGAATCTGCTCAATGGTGACGTTTTGCACAAAAGCTGCCAAACTTGCGGCTAAGGCGTTAGCAATCATAAATGGCGCGCGTCCTCCCATTGTTAAGGGAATCGCTTCTGCCCTTTCGATGCGGTGTGTCCAATCGCCTTTGACAATTGACAGATAGCCATTTTCATAAACTGCTGCGACTCCGCCCTTTTGAATGTGCTTGCGCACTAGTTCTGAGTCGGGGTTCATGGTGAAGTAAGCAATATTCGCTTTTGTTTTTTCCGCCATCGCCGCAACTCGGTGATCGTCGGCGTTGAGTACAGCATAGCCATCTGGGAATACAGCTTCGGCGACTACACTCTTGAGGTTAGCCAATTGGTCAATGGTATCGATATCGCCTATACCTAAATGATCGGCGGCAACATTTAATACTACACCTACATTAGCAGCTTCAAAACCTAGCCCGGAGCGGAGAATCCCACCACGAGCGCTTTCTAAAACTGCGACCTCTACAGTCGGGTCTTGCAAGATTAAATGGGCACTTTGCGGCCCCGTATTATCTCCAGCTTCTACTAAGTAATCGCCGATATAAGTTCCGTCTGTAGTTGTATAACCTACTACTTTACCTGTCTGTTTATAAATATGTGCTAGTAATCTGGTAGTAGTGGTTTTACCATTAGTACCGGTGACGCTCAGAATGGGAACGCGGCTAGATTGCTCGTTAGGAAAGAGCATATCCATGACTGCGCCTGCAACATTGCGGGGAATGCCTTGACTGGGCGCAACATGCATTCTAAAGCCAGGGGCGGCGTTAACTTCAACAATTACGCCATCTACTTCCCTTAAGGGGCGGCTAATATCTGTGGTGACGATATCCAAACCGGCGATATCCAAGCCAATAATTTTGACTACCCGTTGTGCTAGCCAAATATTTTCTGGGTGGATTTCATCGGTACGGTCTAAAGCACAACCGCCTGTACTTAGGTTAGCTGTAGCGCGTAAATAACAAACTGTACCTTTAGGAAGAACGCTATTTAGGGTAAAGCCTTGTCTTTCTAGCAGCTGGTAACTAGTCCGGTCGAGTTCAATTTTGGTGAGTACATTATCATGTCCTTCACCGCGATTTGGGTCTTGGTTTGTTTCCTCAATTAGTTCCGCAACAGTAGATCTGCCATTACCTACCACATGGGCGGGTACTCGTTCAGCGACTGCTACGACTTTACCATCTACCACCAATACCCGATGATCTCGCCCTACATAATACCGTTCCACAATTACTGACCGAGATACCTGTCTAGCGGCTTCATAAGCGGCTTCGGCTTCTTCCCAGGTTCTAATATCAATGGTAATTCCCCGTCCGTGATTGCCATCTAATGGCTTGATGACTATGGGATAACCACCAACATATTCAATTGCTTCTTCCAAATCATCCAAGAAACTAATAACTGTACCTTTAGGCACTGGTACGCCAGCAGATGCCAGGATACGTTTGGTGGCTTCTTTGTCGCAAGCTAGTTCTACACCCAAAATGCTGGTGTTATCGGTCATGGTTGCTTGCATCCGCTTTTGGTTCACGCCATAGCCTAGCTGAATCAAAAAGCGTGCTTCCAAAGACATCCAGGGTATACCCCGTTTTTCTGCTTCTTTGACGATCGCTTCTGTAGACGGCCCCAAAGATGCATCGCGCCAGAAGTCTTTTAAGTCTTGAATATCTTGTTCTAGCTCGGCTTTGGGATAACGACCGCGATCGACTATACTTTGGCACAACCGCACGGCTGCTCGTCCGGCGTAGCGTCCCGCTTCTTCATTCAAGTACTCAAGCACTACCTGGTAAATTCCAGGTGTAGCTGTTTCGCGGGTGCGACCAAAGCCGACATGCATTCCGGCTAGTTCTTGCAGTTCGAGGGCTACATGCTCAACGATGTGGCCCATCATTGTGCCTTCGCGCACGCGCATTAAAAAACCACCCCGACAGCCCGGTGAGCAATAGTGGCCCTCCAGACTTGGCAAGGCTTCTACTAATCCTTCGTAAAAACCAGGGATTTCATTTGAGGGCTTATCGGCAAGGTTTTCTAAATCGAGGCGCATGACGATCAGCTTGTGGCGTCGAATGCTCCAGTAGTTTGGGCCGCGTAAGGTCTGGATCTTGAGGATTCTCATGGGAATAGGTAGATGGAGATTCGGAACCAATATTCTAGTTTCTTACTGGGATTGATCGTAAACTGTTTATCATGAACAGTTTTTCTTTTTAAATACTGTATATTTGATTTTTCTACGGTTAGAAATAAATCCACGATCAACTCAGTGTAACCTCAGATACTCTATTCCGTCAGCTGGAGATCCGGTGTACCGCAGGCAATACAGTGCGTTGGTACAGGTGGAAGCGATCGCCATAGCTGAGGATATGGAGGCGTAAATTATGGACAGTTAAGGGTTCATTTGCTCCTACATGGGGTTCATTTGTGTGGGTTAACTCCGTGGGATCGACAATCGTGACGCTACCTTTACCCATAACCTGTAGCCAGCCATCGCGCTCGAATACAGCACAGGTATCTTCGTCAATACCGATACCTAAGCGATCGGGGTGAGCTGCGATCGCGCTAATTAATCGCCCCATGCGATTACGGTTGTGAAAGTGTTGGTCTACAATCACTTCGGGAATAAAGCCTAAGCCTGTTGCCATATCTACCAGAGAGCGGTTGGGCGTTTCCCCACTACCACCGCCAGCAATCATATGATGCCCCATTACCGCCGCTCCGGCACTAGTGCCAGCTAAGGTAAGTTCCCCTGCCCTAACTCGCTGTCGGACAATGTCCATCACTGGCGTATCTGCCAACACGCCACACAGACGTAATTGATCCCCTCCTGTCAAAAAGACTCCGCTACAGGCTTCTAGAGATGCTTTAATTTGAGAGGCTTCGCACTGTTCCCGTTCGCGAATATCTAAAATCTCAACCTTCTCCGCACCCATTTCTTCAAAAATCCGAATGTACCGACCGCCAATAATGGCTGGCTCGCGAGAGGCAGATGGAATAATTGTAATATAAGCCTTGCTAGCACCAGCACGGCCAAAAAAAGTTCTTAGGATATCGCGTCCGTGAACTTTATCTTCTGCGCCTCCGATAACCAGAACGGCGGTTTTAGTTGCTTGGGGTGTCCTCATTTCCAGCGATTTAGCTTTTAATTGCGGCATTGTGTTTCTCCTGTCAACAACTTCAGGAGCCATCGCCTAGTACGGGTTTGCCGGCTTGTGGCGAATGGCGTGTGAATATAACAAAGTTCAGTAGCCTAACTATTTTTGCGCTTTGCTTGTTTGGGAGGACACTTTTTGCAGTTGCGAGTGTTTGCTCGATTCACAAGACGCCTCAGTCTTGATATGTCCATTTTCCTCAAAGCCAGCGCCTTGTTTGTTCACCTGTCCACTTTTGCCAGTTTGGCAAAATAGTGCGAGTAGGGCTAAGTGGGGGCTAGGCTACGCCCGCGATGGGGGCGAGTAGGTTTTGACAAGCTGTGTTCTGAGGCTGGCTGGATGCATCCTGAAAGTTGTTAACTGAGTTCAGAATATTAATTTAAATGTAGTTTTGACAATATTTAAACATAAAGTAAGTAAATAGAAAAACTTTTCGTCTCCCGCAAGATCTAAGTTTTCTGGTACTTTTAGTTACTATTGACAAACTTTATCTCTAGCCCTACCACTCATTAGCTTCTTGTGTTTCCTAGACATTCAAATTTAAGATTAGTGTTCTTGAATACGAATAACTGTGCGCTTTGATATAGTTACGCTTTTTCCTGACTGTTTTACCTCAGTTTTGAGTTCTGGATTGCTGGCTAAAGCCTTAGCCAAACAGATTGCGCAAGTCAATCTTGTTAATCCTAGAGACTTTACCAATGACAAGCACCGGAAAGTAGATGATGAACCCTATGGCGGCGGTGTGGGGATGCTGATGAAGCCGGAACCCATTTTCGCTGCTGTAGAGTCGTTGCCGATTCTACCGCAAAGAGAGGTGATTTTGATGAGTCCTCAAGGACAAACTATTAATCAACCACTTTTGCGCGAGCTGGCAACAAATTATAACCAATTAGTTGTCATTTGTGGCCATTATGAAGGAGTTGATGAGCGAGTACTGCATTTAGTTACCCGTGAAGTCTCTCTAGGCGACTTTATTCTCACTGGTGGCGAAATCCCCGCAATGGCTTTGCTTAATGGTGTGGTAAGACTATTACCGGGCACTGTAGCGAAGGTGGAATCATTGACAGCCGAGAGTTTTGAAGAAGGTTTGTTAGATTATCCCCAATACACCCGTCCTGCCAATTTTCGCGGCTGGAAAGTACCGGATGTCTTATTGTCTGGAAATCACGCCGCCATCGCCCAGTGGCGTTACGAACAACAAATCCAAAAAACTAGCGATCGCCGTCCGGATTTACTGGAAAAATGGCAAAGGGAAAAGGAGGACAAGGCAGACAAGGAGGACAAATAATTCAAAATTCGCGCATTCAAAATTCTATTTGCCCAATGCCCAATGCCCCATGCCCAATGCCCATTGATTATTGACTATTGACAAATGACAAACATTCGTATAGGTAACGGCTACGATATTCACCGCTTAGTGAGCGATCGCGCTTTAATTTTAGGCGGTGTGAACATTCCTCATGAATTGGGTTTGCTGGGGCACAGTGATGCTGATGTGCTAACCCATGCGATTATGGATGCCATGCTAGGGGCATTATCTTTAGGGGATATTGGACATTATTTTCCACCGACAGATCCCCAATGGGCGGGTGCAGATAGTTTGGTGCTATTAACTCAAGTAAACCAGCTAATTTGCGATCGCGGTTGGCGAATCAGCAATATTGATTCGGTGGTAGTCGCAGAACGACCAAAATTGAAACCCCATATTGAGACAATGCGGGATAAGCTAGCGGCTGTTTTACAGTTAGAACCAAATCAAATTGGTATCAAAGCTACTACTAACGAAAAATTAGGCCCTGTGGGAAGAGAAGAAGGGATATGCGCCTATGCTGTGGTTTTACTAGTAGCTGCTAATTAACTCAAATTTCGGTAACAGATTGGTTAATGGATAGCATAGGTATACATGAGCAAGAAATTTCTCAAGAATTATTCAATTATTTGGGAGAACTAGGACAATGGAAGCTGCAAAATTTCAGATTCCTAATTATGTTGCTGATATTGTTGTCTTGGATAAGGATGAGCAGATTGTTTTATTAGTGGAAGTTAAAGCAACAAAATTAGAAGGGAGAAATGCCAAAGAGGAAGCTATTTCACAATTAAAGTCATATTTACAAAATGCCAAAAATACTCGGTTTGATTTAGCTAATGACACATTCGCGATGTTAGCAGATCTAGGAAATGTTGATATTTTCAAATGGCATGGCAAGAAGTTCTCAGATTCTCTAATGTCACTCAAAACTTCTAATATACTTAGTCATTATGATCCCGAATTTAGCAACAAAAGAATCTTGAGTCTCTATTTAGAAACCCTAGTAGAAGCTTGGTTGCGAGACTTAGCTTATCACTGGAAATCAGAAACACCGCCAGCATCAGAAAAGTTAGCAGAAATAGGGTTGCTGCAAAAATTAGAAGGTGGAACTACTCAGTCTCAGGTCAATCTGGATGGTAATACTTTACGTTGAAACTAACTTTTTGATGGCAATTGCCAAAGGACAGGATTTAGAAGCAGAAAATTTATTGAGTTCTTTATCTCAATCAATTCAGATAGCTATACCAGATATTTGTTATGTCGAAGCACTCAATAGATGGGAAAAAGAAAAGTATTATGTACAGGAATTTGAAAAAGAATTAAACAAACAAATTAATAACTCAGAACGAGATTTAACTTCTCCTAATGCTAATTCTTTTCTGATGTACTTGGAACAGACACGAATTTTGAATAAATCATTGCTAAACGATATTCAATCTCGTCTTCTAAATGCTATTGATGTGCTTCTTAAAAAGGCAGAAATAATCACTTTAGATACTAGTATAATTCGTAATATTTCTGAAGCAGTAATTCTGCAGCCGGATACATTACTTATTAAACAAGACATTATGGATAACTTGATTTTACAATGTATTATTAATCACGCAAAAAGTTCTTATTCCACAGAAAAGAAAGTATTCCTAAGCGGTAATAGTAAAGACTTTGGCAAACGAGAAGTTAAACAAGCTTTGAAGAATGCTGGAATCAAGTATTTAACTAATACTCAAGACTTTCTTGCATGGTTAAACTCTCAGTCCAGTTAAAAATTGATATTTGATTATTAAAATTATGAAATTTTCTACTATATGGGCTACAGTTAAACGGTTTTGGTTACTCATCATTATCTGTATAGTAACAGGACTGACAGTTGCGGCTTGTAACCCATCTAATTTTAAAACCACAGCCGCTCAAGTTCCCCAGTTAGTAACTAGTATTCTCAGCGATCCGAAAACATTTAATTTTGCGCTTAGTTCGGAATCACCAAATATTTTTGGTTGGACTTATGAAGGGTTAATTACAGAAAATTATGAAAATGGCCAAGTTGAACCAGCTTTAGCAGAATCCTGGCAAATTTCTGAAGATAAATTAAAAATTGTTTTTACCCTACGTGAAAATCTCAAATGGTCTGACGGACAACCACTGACAGTAGATGATGTAGTATTTACTTACAATGATATTTATCTTAATGAAGCTATCCCTACAGATGCTAGAGATGGGATGCGAATTGGTGAAAGTCGCCAGCTACCAACTGTCAAAAAAATTGATAATCGGAGAGTTGAATTTTCTATTCCCGAACCATTTGCACCTTTTTTACGCAGCACGACAGGATATCCAATTTTACCAGCCCATGCATTACGCGAATCTGTAACTACAAAAGACCAAGAAGGTAAACCAAAATTTCTGTCAAAATGGGGCGTAGATACACCACCAGATCAATTAATTGTTAATGGCCCTTTTAAATTAGAGAGATATGACACTAGCCAACGCATAGTTTTTCGCCGCAATCCCTATTATTGGCGTAAAGATGCGCAAGGAAAAGCCCAGCCTTATATTGAAAGAATAGTTTGGCAGATTGTGGAATCTACAGATACATCTTTACTGCAATTTCGTTCTGGTGGTTTAGATAGTGTAGGCGTTACTCCCGATTATTTTTCTTTGCTGAAAGTGCAAGAAAAGCAAGGCAATTTTAAAATATATAATGGCGGGCCTGGCTCTGGTACAACTTTTCTAATTTTTAATTTAAATAAAGGTGTAAGAGATGGAAAACCGCTAATTGAACCGAAAAAATCTCGCTGGTTTAATACTGTAGAATTTCGCCAAGCAGTAGCCTACGCCATAGATAGACAAACGATGATTAATAATACATTCCGAGGCTTAGGTCAACCGCAAGATTCACCAATTTCTGTTCAAAGTCCCTATTATCTTTCACCAAAAGAAGGGCTAAAAGTTTATGATTATAATATTGAGAAAGCCAAACAATTACTCCTGAAAGCTGGCTTTAAATATAACGACAAAAATCAGCTAATTGATGCTGAAGGTAACAACGTCCGCTTTACCTTGCTGACGAATGCTGGTAATAAAATTCGTGAAGCAATGGGTTCACAAATTAAACGGGATTTAAGCAAGATTGGCATTCAAGTAGATTTTAATCCTATTGCTTGGAATACCTATACAGATAAACTTGCTAATTCTCTAGATTGGGAAGCTGCTTTATTAGGTTTAACTGGTGGTTTAGAACCTAATGATGGGGCTAATGTTTGGTCTCCTGAAGGGGGATTACATATGTTTAATCAAAAGCCACAAACAGGACAAAAACCAATTCAAGGTTGGCAAGTTGCGCCTTGGGAAGCAAAAATTGGTGAACTTTATATCAAAGCTGCCAGAGAATTAGACGAAGCCAAGCGCAAAGCAATTTATGCAGAAACACAACAAATTACTCAAGAGAATTTACCATTTATTTACTTGGTGAATGCCTATGCAATGTCAGCGTTGCGCAATCGCTTTGAAGGCATTAAATTCTCTGGACTTGCTGGTGCATTCTGGAATATTCATGAAATCAAAATAGTTGATTAGTCAAGGGTCAATAGTCAATAGTCAATGGTGATGAGTTTTAGACAAATGACAAATGACAAATGACGAATGACAAATAACAAAGGACAAATAATACATGACCAATGAAAATGCTTTGCGATCGCTCTTAAAAGCGGTTGCAGATGGTAATGTGACGCCAAATCAAGCTTTAGACTCTCTCAAAGACCTAGCTTATGAGAAAGTGGGGGATTTTGCCAAAATTGACCACCATCGGGCGCTGAGGACTGGTTTTCCGGAGGTAATTTGGGGTTTGGGTAAAACTCCCGATCAGATTGCGCAAATTATGGAAGTGATGCGTCAGCGCAATCCGGTAGTTATGGCTACCCGCATTGAACCTGCAATCTACGCCACTCTACAATCTAGGGTGAGAGGCTTACGCTACTATGAGTTAGCAAAAATTTGTGCCATTACTCCCAGTGAAATTGAACCGCAGTTTGATGGTGTAATTGGTATTCTTTCAGCAGGAACAGCCGATTTACCTGTAGCCGAAGAAGCAGCCGTCACAGCCGAACTGTCTGGTTTTCGCGTATTACGTCTGTGGGATGTCGGCGTCGCGGGTATCCACCGTTTACTCAGTAATCGCCATTTAATTGAATCAGCATCGGTTTTGATAGTTGTAGCGGGGATGGAAGGTGCATTACCTAGCGTAGTTGCAGGTTTAGCGGATTGTCCTGTGATTGCAGTACCTACCAGTATTGGTTATGGTGCGAGTTTTGGCGGATTAGCACCCCTTTTAACAATGCTCAACTCTTGTGCGCCGGGAATCGGCGTAGTCAATATTGATAACGGCTTTGGCGCAGCCGTCTTAGCTGGGCAAATCTTGCGAACAGCAGTGAAATTAAATAATAGTCAATAGTCAATAGTCAATAGTCATTGGTCATTTGTCATTTATATCCCCCTGCTCCCTGCTCCCTGCCCCCTTCCCTTCCCTTATCCAACGCTGGACATCACCTACAAGTAGAGGTTATGACATAACCATACTTCAGGGTACTAAGTATGAACTATTTCAGTAATGTGCTAGCTGAGTTATTTTGGCATTCGCCTGTAACTTCATGGCTGGCTCAAAATATTACCGATCCGAATGTTTTGGGGCAAATGCAAAGCGCTTGGAACCATTTTGTCAAAACAGGGCAAGTTTGGGCGCTGTTAATTGGTTTGGTTATTGGCTATCTGATTCGGAATTTAACTAGCTACGGTTAAAGTAATTTAAGATTTAAGATTTTGCAAAAAATCGGATCGCTGACTGTCGGCGATCTGAATTTTTCTGGATGGATTGTTAATCAATCCAAAATCTTAACTTAATTGCCCCACCTTTAACGTTTATGACCGAACAAAAAACTTGGAGCCAGAGGTTTGAATCAGCGTTGCATCCAGCGATCGCTCTTTTTAATGCTAGTATTAATTTTGACATTGAACTCATTGAATATGACCTAACTGGTTCTCAAGCCCATGCCAAAATGCTGGCTCATACTGGCATCATTTCCCCAGAAGAAGGAGAAACATTAGTTACAGGCTTAGAACAAATTCGTCAAGAATATCGCCAAGGAAAATTTCAGCCTGGTGTTGATGCGGAAGATGTTCACTTTGCTGTAGAACGGCGATTGACAGAACTTGTGGGTGATGTGGGTAAAAAGCTGCATACAGCGCGATCGCGTAATGACCAAGTTGGCACTGATACAAGACTTTATCTGCGCGACCAAATTCAACAAATTCAGCAGCAATTACGGGAATTTCAAACTGTTTTACTAGAAATAGCGGAAAAAAATGTAGAAACGTTGATTCCTGGCTATACTCACCTACAACGCGCCCAACCGCTCAGTTTAGCCCATCATCTGTTGGCATACTTTAATATGGCGCAACGCGACTGGGAACGCCTAGCAGATGTATATCGCCGAGTGAATATCTCGCCTTTGGGTTGTGGTGCTTTAGCGGGAACGACTTTCCCTATAGATCGGCATTATACAGCCGAACTCTTGAATTTTGACAACATTTATGCTAATAGCCTGGATGGAGTGAGCGATCGCGATTTTGCGATCGAATTTCTCTGCGCAGCTAGTTTGATTATGGTTCACCTCAGCCGTCTGAGTGAAGAGGTGATTTTGTGGGCATCAGAAGAATTTCGCTTTATTATCCTCAAAGATACCTGTGCCACAGGTTCCAGCATCATGCCCCAAAAGAAAAACCCCGACGTTCCCGAACTAGTCAGAGGTAAAACCGGGCGTGTCTTTGGGCATTTACAAGCCATGCTGGTAATTATGAAGGGGCTACCGTTGGCATATAACAAAGATTTGCAAGAAGACAAAGAAGGTTTATTTGACAGCGTTAACACAGTCAAAGCCTGCTTAGAAGCAATGACAATTTTGCTGCGTGAAGGTTTAGAATTTCGTCCTCAACGCCTAGCAGCAGCTGTAGCCGAAGACTTTTCTAACGCCACCGATGTAGCAGATTACCTAGCAGCAAAAGGCGTCCCCTTCCGAGAAGCTTATAACCTCGTAGGTAAGGTAGTTAAAACCAGCATCGCCGCAGGTAAACTTCTCAAAGATTTGACATTGGCAGAGTGGCAAGAAATACATCCAGCATTTGCAGCCGATATTTATGAAGCCATCTCTCCTCGTCAAGTCGTCGCCGCCCGTAATAGTTATGGTGGTACAGGCTTTGCCCAAGTTCGCAACGCAATTAATACCGCCCGTACTCAGCTAGGGGCTAGAGGCTAGGGGCTAGGGGGCAGAAATTTGAGATTTTGGATTTGAGATTGACATCTCAAATTTAAAATCCACGCATTCTTGACAATGCCCAATGCCCAATGCCCCATGCCCCATACCCAATGCCCAAAAAATAATTCAGGACGTACATGATCTGTACGCCCTGAACAATCAAACATTTAAAGAGTAAGAATTTTAATAGATGGCTTACTCAGCATCAATTGCTGATACACCCTCATCTTCATCACTCTTAGGAGGTCTTTGTTGGAACCTTCTCTGCATTCTTCCTGTAGTAGTTCGTTTACGAAACTTTCTGGCGTATGCCTGGTTCCGTAGCGCCTTTTCTTTTTTCGGGTTACGGCGCTTAGCCATGTTCACCTCATTAAATAAACAACAAAAAAAAGCTACTAGGCAATATCAGCTACCGTTGTTATTGATATATATTTAGCCTAGCGTAGCTATCAGATAGTTTGAACAGCATACAATTATAACGTATATAATTGGGTAATGTCAACATTTATTCAGCGTCTATTTCTGGTTGCGTAGCATACACATTCGTGAATTTTTGTCTATCAAAAGGGGGAATTAACACAATCAACTATTGAATATAGCAATCAATTGAGGTTTGTTGACAGTTAACTGTTGATAGTTAACAGCCAAAACCGATATTTTGCACAACTGAAATAGGAATGCTATGTGCCAGTTGTGTAAGTTGTGATTAGTTTTAAACAAATATTTTTCAGGAATTTATTTTGTTCATATAAATGATTTGATTCATTACTAGATTGACAGATTAATTTTGATAAGAAGATTATATATTAAGGGAATTTATCGCCTGATAAATCTAGCTGAAATTAAGCAAAAAAGCATGATGATACTTTTGATTTTATATGTAAACCTAACTTGTGTATATTTCACTAATTAACTATGAGTTACCGGATAAATTACTGAATTTATTATTTGAGTTTGATAAAAATTTAGCTAATGAATCAGTTTTACTGATTGTAAATACAAGCTGATTTATCAAAACTGCATCCCTCAAGGGACTTCTTCTAAGAAAGTGCTAGAATGAAAACTCCAAACCATTAACATTTTGTATAGTACACAACTAATTTTTTGGTATTTAAGCAGTTATGTTAATTGGTCAGGAATTTTAGAATACAATACACAAATTTGCAGATTGAACATTCTTGCTTTGTTTACTATAGCTTTACAGTCTACACGTAGCTTATGGCGCTTTGGGCAAACGGTATTGGGGATAATTTTCCGTCATCCCATTACCGGTACCAGCATTATCCCCATCCTACCTGATGGTCGGATTGTGCTAATTAGGCGCAGTGACAATGGCCTCTGGGCGTTACCTGGGGGTATGGTCGATTGGGGAGAAGATATTCCTAGTACAGTCCGCCGAGAATTGTTGGAGGAAACTGGCTTGGAGTTAGTAAAAATCCGGCGTTTAGTTGGGGTTTATTCTTCGCCAAGTCGAGATCCGCGAATTCATTCGATTTGTGTTGCAGTGGAAGCCGAAGTTCAAGGCGTGATGGCAATTCAGGATAAATTGGAAGTTACAGAGATCCAAGCATTCTCTCCTAATTCCCTACCTTTAGAACCAATGTCTCATGACCACTCTCAGCAGTTACAAGACTATTTAAATGGCTTGACAATAGTGGCATAACAATATTTACTTATTCGGTAGTCAACTGCAGTATGAAGTAGAAAGTATGAAGGGACAAACCTCGAATTTTGGCAGCATCTACTCTTGGGGTATGTAAAGATTATTTTGAATTGGCATCTTTACAAGTCGCTTTGTATCTACATTCTTTAGACTTCATATTTTTTAGTCATATAGTCATTGGTCTATATTTACTGTGCAATGATTATTGATTATTATGCTAAAACTTAATCGTTAAAATTCAGATGGATACGCTATTTCGTAACTCCCGGAGAAAACTGTCTCAAGGGCTATTATTCTGGCGCGAAGTCGGTCAGGGAACGCCAATTATTTTTTTACATGGTGCTTGGAATGATAGCAGCCAATGGGTATCAGTAATGGAATCTCTTGCAGATAATTTTCATTGCTTCGCCCCAGATTTATTAGGCTGTGGCGAGTCAGATAATCCTAATGTTCACTACAGTGTTGAGTTACAAGTAGAGTGTTTAGCTGAGTTTTTAGCAGCGCTAAAGCTGGAGAATGTGTATTTGATAGGACATTCTTTAGGCGGGTGGATTGCTGCTAGCTATGCTTTAAAGTATCCAGAGCAAGTAGAGGGTTTAATATTATTATCACCAGAGGGTGTGGCTGTAGAAGGACAAGAGAAAAGATGGAAAAAGATGCAGTGGTTAATGGATGCACCAAAATTATTATTTCAAATTTTGCGATCGCTCCTACCAATAATGAAAATTTTCGGTTTGCATACCAAAATTGAAAAGTATTTACAAAAGCGCAAAAATCTACTACAACAATCTACAGCCTGTCAATTACTCTTTAACCGACCAAAGCCAGAAATTGCAGCAGAATATCTTCAAGACAAATTGCACCTGCTAGCAAATCCTGTTTTAATTTTACAAGGTGGTAAAGATACACCTGATGCTTTAGCTCAGAGTCAAACTTACCAGCAACGTTTACATCAAGCTGAATTAAAAATTATTCCTCACGCTGGCGATAATTTACCAGAATCTTGTGTAGGGCTAGTTGCTGAAGATATTCAGGAATATGTCAAAGCCATTCAAAACTCAAAGTTCAGAATTCAAAATTAAGGAATTTAGATTTTTGTATGTTTCTTTTAACAAGATTTACCAGTGAATGTAGCTGAATTAGTCACGGTTTCAATTATTCTTTTACTCGTAGCCACCGTTGTTGCTTTACTGTCGCGCTGGCTACGAGTTTCTTATGTTGCGGGTTTAGTTTTAGCAGGTTTAGCAATCACAGAACTTTTACCACAACGGATTGGTTTGAATGATTCGCTGATTTTAAATTTATTTCTGCCGATTTTGGTATTTGAAGCCGCTATTAATACAGATATTAGCCGCCTGCGCACTACAGTTAAACCAATTGCTTTATTAGCCGGGCCGGGAATTATTATTTCTTCTGGCGTGACAGCTGCAATTTTAAAATGGGAATTGGGACTAAATTGGATAGCTGCACTACTGGCGGGAGTAATTTTAGCAATTACTGATACTGTGTCTGTAATTGCTGTATTTAAGGAAGTACAAGTCCCTTCTCATCTGTCAACAATTGTTGAGGGAGAAAGCTTATTTAATGATGGTGTCGCCTTAGTTTTATTTAGTTTAATTGTCAAAGTTAGTACAGCTGGCTCAATCTCATTTCTCGCCGGAATGCAAGAATTATTTGTAGTAATTATTGGCGGAACTTTAGTCGGGTTAGCTGTCGGGTATTTAAGTACGGGTTTATTTGTCCGTGCTGATGAGCCATTGAGTAGTATATTACTCACAGTAGCTGTAGCTTTAGGCGCTTTTCAACTGGGACAATCTTTTAGCGTTTCTGGGGTGGTGGCTGTAGTAGTTGCTGGCTTAATTGTTGGTTCAGTAGGTATTTCAGGCAAAGTATCCGCTTCTACAAGGTTGACATTACTCAGCTTTTGGGAATCTATTGCCTTTGGGGTAAATAGCTTTATTTTTCTGTTAATTGGTATAGAAGTTGACTTAACAACTTTATGGCAAACTCTACCGGCTGTGCTGTTAGCGATCGCAGCTTATCAAATAGCAAGGATAGTTTCAGTTTATCCACTCTTAGCTATTGTACGTTGGTTTGACCGTCCGATTCCTTGGCGCTGGCAACATGTGCTATTTTTTGGCAATATTAAGGGTTCTCTGTCGATGGCGTTAGCGTTGAGTATACCCGCAAGCATTCCAGGGCGAGAACAACTAATTGCGATCGTTTTTGGGACAGTATTATTATCTGTAGTTGGTCAAGGAGTAAGTTTACCTTGGTTGGTGAAGCGATTGCAATTATCTCAAGTTTCAGCAACGCGCCAACAGGTAGAAGAATTACAAGCCCAATTAATTACAGCCAAAGCCGCACAGGATGAATTAGATACTCTTTTAAAAACAGGAGTATTACCAAAAGCTGTATATGAAGAGATGCGTTCTGGCTATCAAGTACAAGTCGCAGGTGCAGAAAAAGCATTACGAGAATTATATAATCGTCGTGCTGACGATCTAGAACCTAAAACCAATGAACCGAGTAAGCTTGATGCTATTCGCCGTCGATTATTGCTAGCAGAAAAAGGTGCATTAAATGAGGCGATACGTCAGCGAATTTTGTCAGCAGAAATAGTTTATGAACGGCTGAAAAAAATTGATGAGCAATTACTGAAATTAGATGATGATTAATTTGTCATTTGTCATTTGTCATTTGTCATTTGTCATTTGTCATTTGTCATTTGTAATTATAAAATAATACCAATCCCCATTCATACGTAATTAAGATTTTTTTTCGTAGGGGCGGGGAAACCCCGCCCTTGTGAGGGTTTCAATGTTAAGTTTTAGATTGCATTTTGGGATAAGTAAGTCGCCCGGAATAAAACCACATATTTTACAGCAATCCCAGACATATCATTTAATTCATTACTTTACAGATGTATTTTGAGAATTTTTGACATTTTTAATAACTTTACCAGTACTCACAAAAGACACACCTTGTTGAAATTCCGTGGCTATCATTACGGCTTCGACTATCGGCTCAGAAATGACTTTTGCAGATACCCATTCGACAATAAAATTTGCACCTATACCGCCACTGGTATCTCTTTTATTAATGAAAAATTCTGTAGAACCTAAAGCTTTTAATTGAATCGGTTGGTCTAAATATTGTCTAATTAATGCACCATCAGAATCATAATAACGCACAGCCGTAATAATTAAGGGATTAGTTAAATCTGTATTGCGAATACTTAAGGTAGCGGCTAAGTTTAAAAGTTGCGGCTCGTCGCCATGATATATATGGGAATATATGGGTACATAAATAGTTTGACCCATTGCGACAGGAAAATTTTTGTCTAGAGTTACGACTTGTTGAGATGATGTAGTCTTATTATTTAGAGATTGTGAATTTTGCTGCTTATTGGGTGATGTACAAGCTACTAGAAAAATCAAAACGGCAGCTATTAAATAAAAACGTATATATAGCTTCATTAATTTTATTTACAGCCTTCAATAAAATCTATCATTTGATGCAGTGAACCTGGTTTTGTGACAACTAGTATAGTTGATTCAGGTTCTAAGACTGTACTACCGTTAGGAATAGTTAAATCTTCATTAGGATGGGGTTGATAGCCAATAATTAGAGAACCTGTAGGAAAACGGGAATCTTGAGCAATTTCGGCAATGCTACGATTTACTACATAGCAGTTATTGGGAATTGCTAGTTTTAAAACTTCAATTTGTCCTTGCTCAAAATGCATCATTGATTCTACTTGCGGATATTCAATTGCATTCACCATTGTGGAAACTGCTAGTTCAACTGCGCCGATAATATGATTAGCTCCAGCTAATTTAAACGGTTCAGCAAAATCGGAATGGCGCATCCGCGTCACAATATGGGGAACGCCGTAATGTTTGGCGAGGGTTACCATTGCTAAGTTCAACGCATCACTCCGCAACACAGCTGCTAAAGCATCGGCTTTGCGAATTCCTGCTTCTAATAAAACTTGTGTACTGACGGCGCTACCTTCAAAAGCCATCGCGCCTACTTGCTCGCGGGCGTAGCGACAAGCATTAGGATCGATATCAATGACTGCTACAGTGTGTCCTAGTTCGATTAATTTCTGCGCTAGGCTGAGTCCGACTAAACCAGATCCACCAATTAGCACGTACATAGCTGTTGTTTGATAATGTTCAGACTCTTACTTTACCAAACGTGGCTTTTAAGGGCGGCTATACCCCAAAAGGTTAAATTAGGTTCTACAGTTAAACGGGATGCGATCGCGGGATACAAAACTTGCAGATAATTGAATAGTAAAGTGCGATCGCCTCCTTTAATCGCAATCTTCCCTTCAGGATATAATTGCCACCACGCCTCAATAAAATCTTTGATTCCAGCTAACAAGGTATAAATCACGCCGCTTTGAATCGCTTCTTGAGTATTTAAAGCGAAGCGTGGCGGAAGAGATGCAAGAGATTCTGTCTCTATTAGGGGTAATTGTCCAGTTTTTTGCCCCAAAGTTGCAAATTGCAAGCCTAAACCCGGTAAAATCGCTCCTCCAAGTAAACAATGGTTAGCATCCGCAGCCGTAAAAGTCAGTGCTGTTCCCGCATCAATTACCAGCATGGGAAATCCCCAAGTTTTACCCGCACCCCATAAAGCCAAAGCGCGATCAATTCCTAATGTAGGATAGATGTTTTTGAGGGGTATTTGCTCTAGGGTGATTACCCGCACATGAGGGTAAGTTTGCCACAGTGCTGTTTGACTGGGAACTACAGAGGCGATGGTGAGGGGGCAGGGGGCAGGGAATGAAATTTCTGGGGGTATATCAGCCAGTGTGTGAGATTGTGCTAGTTGCTGGATGAATAATTCTGGTAAATATTCGGTATCCCAGGTACAGTCAAGCTTTGCGCCGATAAATAACGCCCAATGTAGCCGAGTATTGCCAATTTCCAATGCCAACCAAATATTGTCTGTTTTACCCACTTCCCTATTACCCATCAACATCTACAGGACTTACGCAAAAATTTTTCCAATCCTTAATTTTTGGAACCGCATTAGACGCGAAGCGGCTTCCCGCAGGGTAGACGCCAAGAACGCCAAGAGTTCGTAGAGTCTGCATAAGTCCTAATCTATTTTCTCAATGCCCCATGCCCCATGCCCCATGCCCAATGCCCAATGCCCAATGCCCAATTTATTTTTCTTAAGTTACCTATAGATTTTTTAATAAAAATTTACAATCCTGCCATGTCAAAATAAAGTTAGAGGAAAATATACTCATTTTGTCAAGGAGGGGAGTTATGGTAGCGCTCACCGAAAGAATTGAAAAAAGGCTAACCATTCAGACTGTGGATATTGCTGAAGATACTACAGCTATTCGCTCTTTGGACTGGGATCGCGATCGCTTTGATATTGAATTTGGTCTGCAAAACGGTACAACTTACAATTCATTCTTGATTCGCGGTGAGCAGACCGTGCTTGTTGATACCTCCCATGAGAAGTTTCGCCAGCTATATTTTGATACGCTCACAGGGCTGATTAATCCTCAAGAAATTGATTATTTAATTGTCAGCCACACTGAGCCAGATCATAGCGGTTTAGTGAAAGATTTATTACAGATAGCACCGGATATTACTGTAGTTGCTTCAAAAGTAGCAATTCAGTTTTTGGAAGATTTGGTACATCAGCCGTTTAAACGCCGGATTGTCAAAAATGGCGATCGCTTGGATATTGGTAACGGTCATGAATTTGAATTCGTGATTGCTCCTAATCTGCACTGGCCGGATACTATATTTAGTTTCGACCATAAAACGCAAATTCTCTACACCTGCGACGCTTTCGGGATGCATTATTGTACCGAGAGTACTTTTGATGAAGATTTAAAAGCCATTGAAGCGGATTTTAAATATTACTACGAATGCTTAATGGGGCCGAATGCGCGGTCAGTGCTGTCAGCTTTAAAGCGCATGGGCGAACTTCCCGAAGTAAAAATGATTGGTACTGGTCACGGGCCTTTACTTTATCATAACGTTACCAAACTTACCGGACTTTACCGGAGTTGGAGTCAAACCCAACCCAAACCAGAAACAGTCATTGGTATATTTTACGTTTCTGAATACGGTCATAGCGATCGCCTTGCCCAAGCCATTGCCAATGGTATCAACAAAGCTGGGGTAGCGATAGAATGGGTAGATTTAGGTTCTGGCATTGATTTACAAGAACTGCGAGAATTAGTAGGTCGTTGTGCTGGGTTAGTTGTGGGTGTACCGCCTGTTTCCAGTTCTGCGAATATCCAAGCCGCCCTCAGCACTGTTTTAGGCTCTGTGAAGGAAAAGCAAGGTATTGGTATATTTGAAACTGGCGGCGGCGATGACGAACCGATAGATCCTTTATTAACTAAGTTCCGCAATTTGGGACTAACAACAGTTTTTCCCGCCATTCGCATTAAACAAACCCTCAGCGAAAACACTTATAAACAGTGTGAAGAAGCTGGTACAGACTTAGCTCAGTGGGTAACACGCGATCGCAGTATTAAAGCGATGAAATCTCTGAGTGCTGACTTAGATAAAGCCCTGGGGAGACTTAGCGGCGGTTTATATATCATCACCGCCAAAAAAGGCGATGTGAAGAGCGCCATGTTAGCTTCTTGGGTAGCCCAAGCCAGCTTTAAACCTCTAGGATTTTCCATAGCAGTTGCTAAGGATCGGGCGATTGAATCACTGATGCAAGTAGGCGATCGCTTTGTCCTCAACATCCTAGAAGAAGGCAATTATCAAACATTAATGAAGCACTTCTTAAAGCGATTCGCCCCTGGTGCAGATCGCTTTGAAGGCGTGAAAACCCAGCCAGCCGAAAACGGCGTACCCATCCTCACCGATGCCTTAGCTTATATCGAGTGCGAAGTCCAAAGCCGAATGGATTGCGGCGATCACTGGGCAGTCTACAGCACCGTCTCCGCCGGACGAGTATCTAAGTCAGAAGCCTTGACTGCTGTGCATCATCGTAAAGTTGGTAACCATTACTAGGGGCTAGAAGGGGGACAAGGGGGACAAGGAGAACAAGGAGGACAAGGGGGAAATATGCCCAATGCCCCATGCCCAATGCCCCATGCCCCATGCCCAATGCCCCATGCCCCATGCCCAATGCCCAATGCCCTATTCCCTATGCCTTATGTCTACTAAACCTCGTGACGTTCAAGTTTTTCCGATAGCTACAAATACCACCGTACTGCGATCGCGCAGTTGGTCAAGGTTAAGGTTTGAAATTGAATATGCTTTAGCTAAGGGTACAACAGCTAATTCATACATAATTCAAGGTGATAAACTCGCCCTAATTGACCCCCCTGGCGAAACTTTTACGCAAATCTACTTAAATGCTTTGCAGCAAAGATACGATGTCAAAGCCATTGAGTATGTAATTTTGGGTCATGTCAACCCCAACCGCGCCGCGACTCTAAAGGCGTTGCTAGAAGTTGCACCGCAAATTACCTTTGTTTGTTCTAATCCAGGCGCGATCGCTTTACGTGGAGCGCTAGAAAATCCAGATGTGCCAATTCTGGTGATGCGGGGCGATGAAACCCTAAATTTAGGTAAGGGTCACGATTTACAATTCATTCCTACCCCCAATCCCCGCTACGCTGACCTCCTCTGCACCTATGACCCACAAACAGAAATTCTCTATACAGATAAGTTCTTTGGGGCGCATATTTGTGGCGATCAGGTGTTTGATGAAGGCTGGGAATCAATTAACGAAGACCGCCGCTATTATTTTGATTGTTTGATGGCTCCCCATGCCCGTCAAGTGGAAACAGCCCTAGATAAACTAGCTGATTTCCCCGCGAGAATTTACGCCACCGGACACGGGCCTTTGGTACGTTACGCCTTAATTGAACTCACCAAAGCTTACCGGGAATGGAGTCAGCAACAAACTTCCGCAGACTTGACAGTTGCGCTAATTTATGCATCAGCGTATGGCAATACAGCTACATTAGCTCAGGCGATCGCTCGTGGCATCACCAAAGCAGGTGTAGCAGTAGAATCGATTAACTGTGAATTTACAGATCCAGAAGATATCCGCGCGGCTGTAGAGAAATCTGCTGGTTTTGTCATGGGTTCGCCGACATTGGGAGGACATGCACCCACACCAGTACAAACAGCTTTAGGGATTGTTCTCGCTACCGCTACTAATAATAAACTTGCGGGTGTATTTGGTTCCTTTGGCTGGAGTGGTGAAGCCGTTGATTTAATTGAAGGTAAACTCAAAGACGCAGGTTACCGCTTTGGTTTTGACACCATCCGCGTCAAATTCAAACCCAACGATGTCACCTTGCAACTGTGCGAACAAGCCGGAACCGACTTTGCGCAAACATTGAAGAAAGCGAAAAAAGTGCGATCGCAAAGCGTACCCGCCACCACTGTAGAACAAGCCGTAGGGCGAATTGTGGGTTCTCTGTGCGTCCTCACAGCCAAGCAAGACGATATATCCAGCGCCATGCTAGCCTCCTGGGTAGCGCAAGCCAGCTTTAGTCCCCCTGGCTTAACCATAGCCGTAGCTAAAGACCGTGCTATCGAATCGCTAACACATACAGGAAATCAATTTGTCCTAAATATCCTCCAAGAAGGAAATCACTTAGGCTTGATGAAGCACTTCCTCAAACCCTTCGGCCCCGGACAAGATAGATTTGCTAGTGTCGCCACACAAGAAGCCGAAAACGGTTCTCCCATTCTCAATGATGCATTAGCATATTTAGAATGTTCTGTCAAGAACCGCATGGAATCCGGCGATCATTGGCTAGTTTATGCAACTGTCGAGAATGGCAAAGTGCTAAATCAAGACGGTGTCACAGCCGTACACCATCGCAAATCCGCGACTCATTATTAACACTCTTCTATTTCTTCTTCTCTCTGCGTCCTTG
Source organism: Calothrix sp. FACHB-168 (assembly GCF_963889195.1). Classification (NCBI taxonomy): domain Bacteria; kingdom Bacillati; phylum Cyanobacteriota; class Cyanophyceae; order Nostocales; family Calotrichaceae; genus Calothrix; species Calothrix sp. FACHB-168. Next base: position 7,801 of record NZ_CAWPNJ010000028.1, on the reverse strand, counting down.
GCGTCTACCCTGCGGGAAGCCGCTTCGCGTCTAATGCGGTTCATTAAAAAAATCAAACTTAATGAACCGTATTAGTTAGTGGTATGTCGCATTAATTGTCAGCATCAAAAACGAACCGCAAAGGCGCGAAGTACGCAAAGCAAGAGAAATGAAGAAAAAACTTACCCTACATAATTAATAGGACAGACCCTAGCCGCATCCCTAATGGATGACGGCTAATGTTAATTACTGGACTTAAGCAAAAATTAGCAGAAACCTTAATTTATTGAACTGCCTTAGACGCGAAGCGGCTTCCCGCAGGGTAGACACCAAGGACACCAAGAAGTTGTAGAGTGTGCGTAATTCCTAGATTCAATCCTGTTACACCCTTGTCACTAACTTGCGCCGCAGGAAATCCAATGCACCACAGGCACTAACATAGCGAATATAAGCGCGGGTGCGCGTTGAGCCAAAGCGATACTCAATACTTGTAACTTCATCCTTCGGCCCGGCTAAACCCACATAAACCAAACCTACAGGCTTTGTCTCACTCCCCCCTGTTGGGCCTGCAATACCAGTGACACCCAATCCCCAAGTAGTAGACAGGCGGGTTTTAACTCCCAGCGCCATTTGTTCAGCAACAGTAGCACTCACAGCGCCAAATTTATCTAAATCCTCTGGGTTAACGCCTAACATACCCACTTTTACGGAGTTGTCATAAGAAATTACACCGCCCCAAAAGTATTCCGAACTACCAGAAATATCAGTTAACATCTGCCCCAATCCCCCACCAGTGCAGGATTCTGCTACTGATAGAGTTTCTCCCGATGCCTGCAATAACTTACCCACTACCACAGCTAAGGTATCATTATCTATACCGTAATAATCTAAGCCAGCAATTTCTCTGATTTCTTTTTCAATCGGCGCAATTAAATCTGCTGCAACCGCTTCCGAAGCCGCCTTAGCAGAAACTCGCAATCTCACTTCCCCATTACCTGCGTAAGGCGCAACTGTGGGATTAGTCAAATCAAAATAAGAAGCGACTTTTTCCGCCAAAGCCGATTCACCAATTCCCCAAAATCGTAAACTGCGGCTGTAAATAATTTCTTGACCCCAGCCTTGGCTTTTGAGAAAAGGTACTGCGGTTTCTTCCCACATCCGATACATTTCCGACGGTACGCCGGGGAAGGTTAAAATTGTCACTCCTAGACGAGGTTGCCAAATAATTCCTGGTGCTGTGCCTGTGGGATTAGGTAAAATATCTGCACCTTGGGGAATCAAAGCTTGTTTGCGGTTATTTGCGCTCATTACCCGACCCCGTTGGGCAAATTTCACCGTCATATCTTCGATAATTTCCGGCTTTTCTACCAAAGGTGCGCCAAAAAAATCAGCGATGGTTTCGCAGGTAAGATCATCTGGGGTGGGGCCAAGTCCACCTGTAAAAATTAAAATTTGCGCCCTAGAAGTAGCAATATCGATAACTTGCTTGAGTCGGTCAACATTATCTCCAACTACGGTTTGATAGTGATGAGGAATACCTAATTGGGCTAATTGTTTAGCTAAATATTGAGCATTGCTGTTGAGAATATCCCCTAACAGCATTTCTGTACCCACACAAATAATTTCTGCACTCATAGATTTTGATTTTAAATGATATGAATCCCTGTTTAAACCTGCTTCCGCAATGGGGAGAGGTTGAGAAAACCTGGAAATTCAGGACTCAAATTTTAACAAAAAAGATTTAATATTTTACCGCGAAAGTTTCCAAACTCGCCAAATAGCAAAACCGATCGCTGAAGTAGATGCAAAAGCGTATGTCATACCGCTAGGTATACCAGCAATAGCTAATGCTAAACTGCCCACCCAGAGGGTTAAAGAATAAATAAATAATACTGTCCAACGATGGGATAAACCAGCCTTGAGTAAGCGATGATGCAGGTGGCTTTTATCTGCTGTAAAGGGAGATTTACCGCTACGCAATCTAGTTAGAATCACGGCTGACATATCGACAATGGGAACCGCGAGAATTAAGTAAGGCAATAATACTGCTGTAAAAGCGGGAATTTTCACCAAACCAATTACACCCACAGAGGCTAGGGTAAAGCCCATAAAATAAGCCCCACCATCTCCCATAAAGATTTGTGCGGGGTTGAAGTTGTAGCGGAGAAATCCTAGTGCTGCACCAGCCAAGGCGGCAGCTATGAGGGCGGCGGCTGGTTGATTCATAAACAGGGCGACAACCAGCATGACTAAAGCTGCAATTCCCGATACCCCAGCCGCTAATCCATCTAAACCGTCAATCCAGTTAATAGCATTTACCATCCCCACTAGCCAAATGACTGTAATCGGTAAACTCAGCCAGTATAGATTCACAATGCCGACATAGGGAATGGTAACAAAATCTATACTTACGCCCGCTTTCCATGCGCCAGCTGCGATAATAATTTGCATCAACAGACGCGACAAGGGTGACAAGTTCAGCAAGTCGTCGGCTAAACCAATAAGAAAGAAGCCGAGACCGCCTAAAGTGACACCCCAAATTTGCCATTCCTTGTCTGGTGGTAGGCTGCCAAATCCACCTAACCACCAAACAATGAGTAAAGAGGTAACTGTCCCTGCGAAAATCGAAACTCCTCCCAGGCGTACCATTGGGCGTTGATGGACTTTGCGTCCGCCAGGCTGGTCTACATTTCCACTTTTTATACCAATGTTCCTGACATCTGGTGTAGTCCAGAGAACGACTACAGCAGCCACGAGGAAGGAAATCAGATGATAAATCTGAGGAGGCATCTGTATTTTCAAAAGGTAAGTTTTCAGACAGGATTGGGGGCTAGGGGCTAGGGACTAGAGAATTAGGGGTTAGGGAATAAGAAGAAAAATCTTTATACCCAATGCCCAATGACGCCACTGAGGGAGCCGGGAAACCCGCCCAACGCGGTGGCTCCCCAATGCCCAATGCCCAATGCCCAATGCCCCATGCCCCATACCCTATACCAATGCTGGTACGGGAATTTCTAGATGAGAGTACAGAGGGAAGCGATCGCATAATGCTGCGACTCTTCGCCGACAATCAGCCGCAACTTCGTCAGAATCTGGTGAGAGCAGGCGATCGGCAATAATATTACCAATCTCGGTAAATTCTGCTTCTCCTAATCCTCTACTTGTCATTGCTGGCGAACCTAATCGCAAACCACTGGTAACAAATGGTGATTGTGGGTCGAAGGGAACTGTATTTTTGTTAGCAGTGATATTGACACCACTAACCAACTGATCCGCTTGTTTCCCAGTCATGCCAATAGACCGTAAATCTACTAACATTAAATGGTTATCTGTCCCATCTGATACTAGTTTTAATCCCCGATTTTGTAATTGTGCCGCTAAAGCACGGGCATTATCAATTACTTGAGCAGAATAGGTTTTAAACTCAGGCTTTAACGCTTCACCAAAAGCTACTGCTTTAGCCGCAATTACATGCTCTAAAGGCCCGCCTTGAGTTCCGGGAAAAACAGATTTATCCAGCTTTTTACCCAATTCTGCGTCCCCAGTCAAAATTAAACCACCACGAGGGCCTCTGAGGGTTTTATGGGTGGTAGTAGTGACTACATGACAGTAAGGAATCGGGTTAGGATGAAGACCAGTAGCGACTAAGCCCGCAATATGGGCAATATCTGCTAGCAAGTAAGCACCCACTTCATCAGCAATACTGCGGAACTTTTCAAAGTCAATAATCCGGGGATAAGCCGAATAACCGCAAATTAAGAGCTTAGGACGCTCTTTTAAGGCTAATTCGCGAATTTGCTCGTAGTCTAGTTGTTCGGTTTCTTGGCTAACGCCATAATGACGCACTTGGAACCATTTACCCGACACATTCACCGGGGAACCGTGGGTTAAATGTCCGCCATGAGACAAATCCATCCCCATAATTTTGTCGCCTGGTTCTAGGAGTGTCAAGAACACGGCAAAATTCGCCTGTGCGCCAGAATGGGGTTGGACGTTGGCATGAACCGCACCAAATAGCTGTTTAGCGCGATCGATGGCTATTTGCTCAACTTTATCGATAAATTCACAACCGCCATAGTAGCGTTTACCAGGAAGTCCCTCAGCATATTTATTTGTCAGTACAGAACCTTGAGCCGCCAATACGGCAGGAGAGGTAAAATTTTCACTGGCAATCAACTCTAAATGATCGCGTTGACGCTTAAGTTCTTGATTCAACAAATCCGCGATCGCTGGATCGCTAGCATTCAAAAAGTCCGAATTAGTCTTACTCACTTCAGCTATCCTTAGGGAAATTGCACAAGGGTTATTTTTGGCTGCGTGTTACATCGTAGCAACAATCCACAGTCCAGATTACATAGTTAAACGTCTATAGTTCAATGACTTTCGCTAATAGATGTTAATTTCTGCTGACTTATTTATTATGAATTGGGCATGGGGCATTGGGCATGGGGCAATTCAATTTTGGATTTTGGATTTCCGATTTTGGATTAGGGTTAAATCTAAAATCCGTCTTGAAAAGTTCGGAGCGCCGGCTTCCGGCGATCTGAACTTTTCGCAAAATCTAAAATCTAAAATTCCTAGTCCCTAGTCCCTAACCCCTATCTCTCAGCTGGACTTTGAAGATAAAAATATATGTATTACTATATGTATTACTTTTTACTAAAAAAACGCCGCTTAACTATACACAACATAGAATAAATATAGAGTCTACTAAGCAATCATTGCTCAAGAGACATTAGAGGTTATTTTTAGGCGTTCACTGCCCAATTGAATCAATATCCACTTTTTTTACTGGTAATTCTCCGGCTGGGGCGTCTAAAAAGCCGATCCTCCCTAAATCAAATGTGGATCGTAGTGTGAATTTACAGGAGGAAAGAGAATGCTAGTAATTTTAATGGAAGATCAAATCCTCACGCCCCTTAAGGTTTGCCAATCTTGTTTACTAGCCGATCGTAGCGGACAACCACGTTGGAGCCAAGGTCAACTGCGTTGTGGTCAACAACTACCCACCATCAACGCCCAGCAACCAGAGCAATATGAATGTATGATGGGTTTCCGCATTGCGAATATAGAATAACTAGGAATATTGAGATTTACTAGCAACCGCAAGCAACTGCGTTATCAAAAATTTGGGTCTAAAACCCCGTCGTTCTCAGACGGCTTTATGCTTTTTGTGTTAGCATAAGTATGTGGTGAATTGGTCGATACCCATGATTGTTTACGAGTTTAAGGTTAAAGGGAAGGATCAGCAATATCGGGCGATAGACGAAGCAATTCGTACTAGCCAATTCATTCAAAATAAGTGCTTACGCTATTGGATGAATAACAAAGATTCAAAGGTAGATAAGTACGCATTAAATAAATACTGTGCGGTATTAGCTGCTGAATTTCCCTTTGCTGATGAATTAAACTCAATGGCTAGACAATCTGCGGCTGAACGTTGTTGGAGTGCGATAGCTCGGTTTTACGATAACTGTAAGAAAAAGGTTAAGGGTAAAAAGGGTTTCCCAAAGTTTAAGAAAAATTGCCGTTCCGTTGAGTATAAATCAACTGGGTGGAAGCTTTCAGAAACTAGAAAGGCAATAACTTTCTCAGATAAGAAAGGTATTGGAACTCTCAAGTTAAAGGGAACCTATGACCTGAACTACTTTTGTCTCAAACAAATTAAGCGTGTGCGGTTAGTGCGTCGTGCTGACGGGTACTATGCTCAGTTTGCAATCGATGTTGATGGGCGAATAGAAACTCAACCCACAAATCAAGTAGTGGGTATAGATTTGGGATTAAAGTACTTCATTGCCGACAATAAAGGCAATGTTGAACCCTCACCCCAGTTTTACCGCAAGTCAGAAAGACAGTTAAACCGCGCAAATCGCCAAAAATCTCAGAAGTTCAGCCCTGAGAAACACAAAGCCAAGCTTCAACAATCACACAATTACCACAAAGCTAGAATAAGATATGCCCGTAAGCATTTAAGGGTAAGTAGGCAACGAAAAGAGTATTGCAAGAGATTAGCTTACTCCGTGATCCAATCTAACGATTTGGTAGCCTATGAAGATTTAAATGTCAAAGGGCTGGTACGTAATCGGTATCTAGCTAAATCAATCTCTGATGCTGGTTGGTACACTTTCCGCAGTTGGTTAGAGTATTTTGGACATAAATATGGAAAGGTAACTATTGCAGTTCCTCCCCAAAATACAAGCCAAAATTGTGCTAATTGCGGTGAGAAAGTACAGAAATCCCTATCAACTAGAACTCATGTTTGTCCTCACTGTGGGTTCCATGAAGACAGGGATATCAATGCAGCCATCAACATTTTGAGAAGGGGTCTAGCTACCGTGGGGCACACGGGAACTTACGCTACAGGAGATTTGCCCTCTTGGGCGGTTGGGGTAACCCTGCTGTCTAACGGCAAGTCTGTGAATGTAGAATCCCCGCCCTTATAGGGCGTGGAGTGTCAACCTAGGCTCAAGTGACTGTTGAATTTTAGTTAGCCACAGGAGAACGCACAATGACTTGGCGCGGGTCTACAACGGTGTCCGATCGCATTTTTGCTTGCTTACCTTATCTATTACCTTTAATTGATGGGTTGATGTTCGGTTATATTTCCTTATTAAGGCAATTTCCCGCACTACAAGTTGTATTTTTGCCTCTGCAACCAATTATTGCCATTTACGCTAGTTTAGGACAAATAGGACAACTAATTGTTTTCTTTGCCTTATTCTTTTTAGTGGTGAGAAATGAAAAAATCCTTCATTTCATTCGCTATAACACCATGCAGGCAATTTTGTTAGATATCATTGTGTTTCTGTGCAGCATAGTTTTGCGGGTTGTCGCACTCCCTGGTATAGATTTTGCAATTCAAACAGTAGCCAGCACCATCTTTCTCGGTCTAGTGGCAGCAGTTGGATATTCTGTAGCTCAGTCACTGATGGGACGTTACGCAGAAATTCCCGCAATTTCTGATGCTGTTTACATGCAAGTGCGTTAGCGATTAACGGGCAATCACAGTGTTCTCTAGGCGACCAATGCCTTCAATTTCTACACGGACGCGATCGCCTAGTTGCAACGCGCCTACACCCTCTGGTGTGCCTGTTAGCACCACATCCCCTGGTAGCAAGGTCATTACTTGACTGATGTAGGATACTAAAAAATCCGGTGGAAATACCATCCGATCGATACAGGCGGATTGTACGGGATTAACATCGTCATTTAAAAACGTCTGTAATCTCGCTCCCGGATTTAATTCGCGAACAATCCACGGGCCTAACGGACAAAATGTGTCAAAACCCTTGGCGCGCGACCATTGACCGTCCTTTTTTTGTAAATCTCTGGCGGTAACATCATTAGCAATGGTGTAGCCCCAAATTTTTGTTTGGGCTTCTTCGGGAGTACAATCACTAGTGCGATCGCCAATGATCAACGCTAACTCGCCTTCATAATCTACCCGTTGAGACAGCGACGGATATTTAATTTCTGTCTCTGAGGCAATAATACATGTTGACGGCTTGAGAAATAGCAAAGGTTCGCTCGGTACAGGCGTCCCCATTTCTGCTGCATGATCTGCATAATTTTTACCTACCGCCACAATTTTTGAAGGCGCACAAGGAGCCAGAATGTGATAATTTTCTGGTTCCAAAATTAAATCTGTTGGCTGTCCTTGTAGCCAAGGTGGAGCATCTAGTACTTGGACTTTCAAGGATAGTTGTAATAGCCCATAGTAACTGGAGTTTAGACTAAATGGAAGCAAACAGAAAATAACAGCAACAGATTTACTGAACTAAAAAAATACACCATAAACGGGTAGGGGAAGCGCCCCAAAAAA
>NZ_CAWPNJ010000027.1:0-119608 GCF_963889195.1 Calothrix sp. FACHB-168 | reverse complement strand
AGGCTAATGTTGCACTAGTGAACCACAACCTCGTTTTGGAGTACCATTTGGGAAAATATCATACTTTCATGCTTGGTTGTGGGATTTTCCCGTGATTGACTGACTTGAAAATACTACTTCGATGTTTATCGATATAGATACCATACCCCATGCCCATTTTTATCCGTTAATATCGTGCGCGATCGCCCAATAACAAACGGTTGGCGATAGCGCTCTACCAAACCATCCCATTGCACGACGAGGGTGCTTCCCGTCTGCTTCTGTTGCTTCTCCCACACTGAGAACAAGTCGAGGCAAGAGTGGTCAATGTACGCTAGCTTTTCTATGTGCAGATGTAGTGCAGTTCTTGGTGGAACCTGTTCTAGGGCTTTTGCAAGCATTGGCAACCGAATAAATGTTGCTGCTCCTTCTAAGTACATATCAATCCGTTGATTCTTTTCATCTTTTTCAAAGTGAATTTTCAGATGAGATACTTTATAGATCAGCTTGACCGCTGACAGTACAATGCCGATTAGCACGCCAGTAAGCAAATCGGTAACGACAATACCGATTAAGGTGGCAAAGTAAATCGCCAGAGGAAAGCGCCCGTACTGCTTTAGCTTGCGGATTTTCTCTACTTCCACCAGCTTGTAGCCCGTATAAACTAGAATCGCTGCCAGACTGGAAGTAGGAATTAGCTTTAGAACATCAGGTGCAGCAATCACCAGAGCCAGCAGCCACACGCCGTGAAGCATCTTGGCAAGTCTTGTTTTACCCCCTGCTTCCACGTTAACGGAACTGCGGACAATCACCCCTGTCATTGGTAACGCCCCCAGCACTCCACAAATCATGTTGCCAAAACCTTGCGCGGCCAGTTCGCGATCAAAATCCGTTTTTTGTCCCTGGTGTAGTCGGTCTACTGCGGCGGCTGAGAGTAGGCTTTCTGCACTGGCGATCAAGGCGATCGCTATTGCTTCCATAAGCAGTGGTGCCTGAAACAGGCGCGTCAAGGAAGCAGGCGTTGGCAATTGAATTGCAAAAGCAAGATTAGCTGGCACATCGACGTATTTAACTGGCAGCTTCATGATGGCGGCGATCGCAGTTGCCACCACCACAGCAATCAGAACACCAGGTAGCAAATTCAATCTTCGTGGCTTAAACTTATCCCAAACTACGAGTGTGAAGATGCTAACCAGACCTATAAGCGCAGCAATTTGATGACTGGTTCCAGCAATTTGATGATTGCTAGTGTCGCTGAAAAAGATACCCTTGTAGATGGCGTTGGGAATAGAAATTAGATTCTCAATTCCGCTCGCGCGTGGCAAGTCATCGACCATTACGTGGAATTGGGAAGCGAAGATCAGTACGCCTATACCTGCAAGCATTGCATAGATCACTGCCGGAGATATGGCGCGGAACACCTGACCTAGCTTGAACACTCCCGCCAGCAATTGGATTAGTCCTGCCAGCAGGAGAATAGGCCCGAGCATTTCAATGCCGTAATCGCGGATCAGTTCTGCGACAATGACAGCCAGTCCAGCAGCTGGGCCGCTGACTTGTAGTGGGGAACCTGCGATCGCGCCGACAATAATTCCGCCTACCATTCCTGTCACTAAGCCACGAGATGGAGACACTCCCGAAGCGATCGCAATCCCCATGCACAGAGGCAGTGCGACAAGAAATACAACTATGGATGCCAATAGGTCGTCGGTGATGAATCGTTTGTCAAAGATGTCTCTGATTGCCATTTTTTTAGTTATAGGTACGTGGACATAAAAAAACAGCCAACCAATTGAGATGCCTATAAAGGGCTGTGCCGCCCACACAGACGAGTTACAATCGTTTGAAAAATTGCCAGCCTTTTTGGATGTTTGTCTAACTTCATCATTTACGCGTGGGTAGGAATCCAACCTGAAGGGTTGAATACCAAAGCTAGCAATTTTTTTAAACGTTTACGCCTTGATAATCTTTGCGGCACAGAGATAACTTATTAAAATTGACTGTTTTTTCCGGATAATCTACTTATCTGGCAAACTTGGTAATACATTTCTTAAATTCAGCATAGAGTCCTGCTCCTCGCCATAACAGACCCCAAACATCTGAGTAATCGAGGTGGTTAAAAGCAGATAAAGTACTCTATTGCCAGAATTTTAACATTTAGTTTATATCAACTTTTTAACTTTAAGTCAAGCAAAATTATTAGTTGTCTTTCCGAAGATAAAATGATAATTATTATTGAATTTTGAAAAAATAATAATGCATATTTATCAATTAAAAAATTTGACTAATTATTAAAACTCCCAAATATTTTTAACTGTATCCAGCTTTCTCTTGAAAATTAAACCCTATACCTTAACCTGACTTGCTCTCCAGTTATAAGATTTAAATTTAGGAATTTATCCCAGCATTAACTTCTGTCTACAGGAGTAAGTTTTTTATCTCAAATTCTCTAGAAATTTCATGTCAATTTCATAATTGTGTAGTAGGACTTAAGCCAAGCAATCTACTTAATAGAATAAAATTTGAATCTATTGCATATCAATGTAATTAAATTGTCTATACTAGATTTTAGTTTCATGCTCCTTATTTTTAAAGCTTAATCAGACTTTTGTCATGCAGTAACTAGTCATGACCAAAAGTCTGATTTTTTATGATTGAATATTTAGTATTTGATGATTTATTTCATCTTAATTTCATCCTGATTATATATAGTAACTTTTAGGAGCTTATCCCTTGGCTTTGTTCCACACTATTCTCAGGCTTTTTAGTTCGGCCACAACGGTAATACTACTAGCCTGACTTTATCGAACAAATGAGAATGAAACCTAATCCAAAATCTCAAAAACTTAGCTTTGTTCCTCGGTCGATACTACAAACTCTAGAAAAGCTAAAACAAGCACTAGAGCCAAATGCAGAGCATAAGGTTGTTGAAGAGTTTCGCGTTTCTCGTCAGAGAACAATTAGTTCGCTCCGTTACTTGTTAATTCTATTCCTTGTTCCATTATTAGTGAATAATCTGTTTAAAACATTTGTAATTCAACCTTTGATTTATAAATACTGGAGCCAAGAACCATCGGTAATTTTCTTAAACTCTTCTCAGGAAGAAAGAGCCTTAACTGAATTTAAAAGATTTGAACGAAAAATTCAATTTGAAGTACTGCTGGGAAAAACTCCAGAACTTTCTTCAAAGATTGTAGAACAGAAGATTAAAGATCAGGCTATTGCATTATCCCAAAAATACAAAACTGAAAGTATTAATGCAGTTGCTAATGTATTTGCAGATATACTTTCATTATTGTCATTTATTATATTATGTGTCTTTGGTAAACAGCAGCTTACCACTATTCAATTTTTTAGTGCCGACTTAATTTATGGTTTAAGCGACTCCGCGAAAGCTTTTTTCATTATTCTCGCTACTGATATCTTTGTCGGCTATCACTCTCCCTATGGTTGGGAAATAATTTTAGAAAACACCTCAAAGCATTTTGGTCTTCCAGAAAATAAAAGTCTGATTTCACTATTCATTGCTACTGTCCCAGTTGTCATGGATACAATTTTCAAATATTGGATTTTTCGCTACGTCAACCGCAGTTCTCCTTCAGCCGTAGCTACTTACCATAACATGAATGAATAATTTTCCAAAACCAGCCAAAATTTCATCTTGATTTCATCGTGACCTGTCAAACTCATAATGTAAAGGTTCGTTCAATAAGCAAAAATATGTAGCTTATTTTACATAAAATTTACTTAAAAATTCCAGATGAAGAAAACATTGATTTACACAGGTACAGTGTTTGCTCTTGCCACTACAGCTTTCATTTCTTTTAGTCATGCAAGTGCTAAAGAGACTAACATTGAGAATAACTTGCAATATCCAACTAATAGTTGGCGGCTTGTCAAACATACTTTTCGATTAAACATCCCCCAAAACAACAACGCTCTTTCTCAACTTATTATTGAAACTCCATCTACTGTAGCAGTGAGTAATGACATTGATGTCTTTGACCCGAATGGTCAAAAAATTAATACTAATATTTCCGTCAATGGCAAACAGATTATTATAGATTTCCCTGAAAAGGTTATTTCTAACACTAAACTCTTAGTTAATTTTAATCAAGTTCAACAACCAGTGACAGGCCCAGCTTCTGTATACCACTTTTCAGCTAAGGTTGTTGGTAGTGAGATAGAGATTCCCGTTGGTGTAGCTCAATTCCCTACATTTTAATCCTTAAATTTTGACATTCATCAAAAATTTCATCTTGATTTCATTCAGACCTGCCAAACTTATCAATAAAGGTAGTATACCTTTTGGACTTCAAACGGTAAACAAGTTAACGGTAATATTTCTAATTTCCTTTAATTAACGTGTAACCGTAGACTGACTTTTCATGAAAATTTTTGAAAATGTTGGTATTACAAGGTGTAAGAGTATAAAAACTTAAAACCTAATCTTTTTTTCACCTTGTGAAAAGTAAAAAACGTAGAAGGAAGGTAGTTAATTTTAGTTTTACCAGATTGTTACGTATTGATTTATCACAGGTTCATTTTGATTTACTGACGTTAATAATTAAGTGAGGAGTAAACATGAAGAAAATGCTAGTTTACGTTACTATATCTACTCTAGCTGCTGCACTTTTAATTCCTGCCAACTATGCAAGTGCCAATGAAGAAGATGGTAATGTTCCTCATGTTGATGGTAACTATCAATTTCCTAAGACTCGCTGGTCGCGTGTTAGACATACTTTGCGAGTACACGTTCCCAAAAATAGCAAGAGTGTTTCGCAGTTAAAAATTGAAGTTCCAAATACTATCAGGTGGAGTGATAATACTAATGATGTTGTTATAAACGAAGATAATGGCAGAAAAATTAACACTAATGTTTCTGTAAATGGCAAAACTATACTACTAGCTTTTGCTGAACCAATTGTTCCTAATACTAAGCTAAAGATTGATATCAAGAATGTCAAACAACCATTTCTTGGTAATGGCCCTGTCTACCGTTTATCTGCTAATCTTGTTGGCATTAATGCAGAAATACCTATAGGTGTAGCTAGATTTCGTGTAAATTTTTAAACTTAGCGCTATTCAATAAAAAAAGCCTCTGATATTTAACTTACACATAAGTTAAACGTCAGAAGCTTTTTTGATTTTTTAAATCCAATTGTCAAATATTATTAATCATCAATAATTTTCAATCATTGCATTTAATAACCATATTTTAAATTTTACTTAATATAACAAGATTTCATCTCTATTTCATCAATACCTTTCACAATTATAGATATAGAGGTAATTAATCGATTAACAAAACAAGGAGAATATTGATGAAAAAGCTGATTTACACCATTGCCTTTACCTTAGTTATTGCATCTTCAGTTCCTACTGCTTGGGCGAAAAATCCAAATGATGCTAAATTTTCCCATTTAGGAAATAGTACTGCTGTTCCTAATAATGCCCGTACCTTAGATGCTACTCATAAGTTTGATGTTCATGTCCAAGGTAAAGCACTTTCAGAATTGGCGATTGATTTACCAGAGGGGGTAAGTATTGATAAAGGAATTGAAGTCGAAAATAAATTAGGTCAAAAAATTCCGACAACGGTTTCCATTAACAACAGAAAAGCTACAGTAGCTTTTTCGGAACCAGTAGCCCCTGGTACAAGCATATCAATTCGTATGAAAGGAGTTAATACTCAAACATATGAACCAGGCTATGGTGCAACTTGGCAGTACCAAGTCTATGCCAAGAAAGTTGGATTCACGCAAGAAATCCCACTTGGTCTAGCCCGGATTCAGACTTACGGTGGCTAGGCTGAGTAACTGCTGTTAATTTTAGCTGTGGCTGTTAACTAAATTAATCGATAGCTGTAGGGTGGGATGGTGGATCTTGCTTACCCTACATCATCTTGCCGGAGTTAGTTATGAAAAAGTCAATTTATGCGGGTGCAGCATTTTTTCTAATAGTAACTTCTTCATTTTCATCTGCTTGGGGAAGCGAAAACAAGGGCAATTTCAAAGTCTCTTATATTGGTAATGGCGTAGCATTTCCTAGCACTGTTGGGTTTCCGGGTGCAACGCATGAGTTTCAGGTTCATGTTCAGGGACAATCTCTATCAGAACTGGCTATTGATTCACCCGATGGTGTAAGCATTAACAAGGGAATTGAGATTCAAAATCAATCTGGCAAGAAAATTGATGCTCAAGTTTCTGTAAATAACCAAACAGTTACAGTGATTTTCTCCCAACCTGTGGAACCGCAGACAACGCTCTTAGTTAAGCTGCAAGGTGTTAATACATCATTTCGTAACCACGTCTGGCTGTACCGAGTGTACGGCAAAATGCCTAATCTAACTGCACAAATTCCTCTTGGTACAGCTCGAATTCAAACTTACGGTCGTTAATTACTGAAATTTGGCTTACCAAGGTTATTTCATTCAATTAGTAGCATAAATTGCTTATTGTTTGAGGATTTTAGCTATGAAGATACTTGTCATCCGAACTGCATCTATTTTGGCAATTCCCTTGGGAATAGCTTTACTTCACCTATCGTTTTCTGCTGCTTATGCAAATACAGATACTTCAAAAACAGGAGCTTGTGAAAACATTCCCCCAGCAAGACCCACTGGCGGAGCTAGTTTAGCAAGACTACAAGCTTTACAAGAATGCTATAAAGGGCTTCCGCAAGGCACAGTACAACAATCCAGTAAAACAGAAGCCTGTGCAAATATCTCACCAGCACAACCTACTGGCGGAGCAACTTCAGCAAGACTCCAAGCCTTGCAACGATGCTATAAGGAAATTTCGCCGCAAACCACCACTCTATCTAAATAGATAGTATGTGAGCCTGTAAATTTATTGTCTCGGCATGTCTTGCTAGAAGACATACTATCAGCAGGCTCCTAGTTTGGGTCTGTTTTTCTTTAATAGCGGTAAATGAACAATAGCCCTACTCCAGCGTTCGCCGCCGTTCATGCGCTGGCATTCGCTTCAATACACAATTAGCTTTACAGCTCAATCCTTTATTTAATTCCTATGTACTTGCTGCTACCTCTCTAACCACAGTTTTAAAGCTAATACCGATCTATGTTGCTCTAATACGCAATTATTTTGATACCCACTAGCTGAGTCCACTAGAGTTAGCCATTTCTCTATAATTTAGTGTTTTGATGTTTGTTTGGATTGAATTGGGAAACTTGTTTATCAAGTGGTTTTTATTCGTTGAATTTATTTTATTAAGTAACTTGTAATTTCATCCTAATTTCATCATACTATGCTTTTATTATCCTTGATAATTGAGTTGACAAGTATCTAATATAATGCTCAATCTACTTACTAATTTTTTTATTCAAATATTTTAAATTTCATCTTAATTTCATCCTCCTCTGAGAATCTAGTTATAGGGGTATACCCTATAAATACTTATTACTTTGGTGTGAAGAGCAAACAGTCATGTCTAAGTTATTTTGGAAATGCCTACTAATTAGTCCTGGAGTTTTATTAGCCAACTTAGCTTTTTCAGGAGCAACAATAGCGGCTGAAATTCCTGTTTCAACTGAAATTAAACAAGAAGCAAACTCTCTTCCAAAAGATTCTTCTTTAAGCCAAATTCAACAGTACAGTGGTGAGACTGGCCAAGTCACATCCGTTTCGCAGTTTTCTGATGTACAACCAACAGACTGGGCATTCCAAGCTTTACAATCACTAGTTGAACGTTACGGTTGTATTGCTGGTTATCCCAATGCGACTTACCGAGGTAATCGTGCTTTAACTCGTTATGAATTTGCTGCTGGTTTGAATGCTTGTTTAGATAGAGTTAATGAACTGATTGCTACAGCAACTGCTGACTTAGTAACAAAAGAGGATTTGGCTACCCTACAGCGTCTGCAAGAAGAATTTTCTGCGGAACTAGCTACCCTGCGTGGTCGCGTAGATGCTTTAGAAGTACGCACTGCTGAGTTGGAAGCCAATCAGTTCTCGACTACCACCAAGTTAATTGGGGAAGCAATTTTTAACGTATCTAATGTTTTTGGTAGCGATCAAAGGGCAGTTCCTTCTGGTGTAGATTCAAGTACTGCTCCCGACCTAGATTCTAATACTATTCTAACTGACCGGGTTCGTCTGAGATTGGAATCAAGTTTTGTTGGTACAGACCTATTGCAAATCCGCTTGCAATCCCGGAACGTCACTCCCTATGACACAAATGTGACGGGTACTAACATGACCCGCTTCGGTTTTGACGGAAATCAGAACAATGAGACTGTCATCGATAAAATTAACTATGCTTTCAACCTGAGTAATGCAGTGCGGGTAAAAATTGATGCAGCAGGCGGTAACATCTACGACAACATCAACAACTTCAACCCTGATCTTGCCAGTGATGGTAGGGGCGCTTTGTCTCGCTATGGTCGATTTAGCCCTATCTATCGCACTGGTTTCGGTGGTGCAGGTGCAACCATAACTTTCAATCCTACAGGAGCTTTCACTGCATCTGCGGCTTACATAGCTCGCACAGCTAGCAATCCTGGTTCAAATGGAGGTCTGACAAATGGTGCCTATACAGCCCTTGGTCAGGTAGCTTTCAGGCCTAGTGATGCATTTAATATTGGTCTTACCTACGCTCACAGCTATCAAAATAGTTTATCCAGTGTAAACATGTTTGAGGGTACAGGTAGTGTATACGCAGGTAATCCCTTCAATGGAGTTGCTACTACTGCCAACCATTACGGTATAGAAGCTACCTTCAAACCCAGTTCCAAGTTAACTATTGGTGGTTGGTATGGTTACAGCAACGCTGAAGCCAGGGCAAGTGGTACGGGTGTGAATCAAGGTGATGAAGCATCAATGAATTACTGGGCTGCAACCGTAGCCTTCAAAGACTTTGGCAAAGAAGGCAACTTGCTTGGTCTGATTTTTGGTCAACCACCTAAAGTAAGTGATAATGATGCATTCACTTCCGCCGCAAGAACTACTAGGCGTGAAGATAACGACACCTCTTACCACCTAGAAGCTCTGTACCGCCTACAGATCAACGATAATATTTCCGTCACTCCTGGTTTATTGGTCATCTTCAATCCAGAGCATAATAATAACAACGACACAATTTACGTTGGTACACTGCGTACCACTTTTGCTTTCTAAAACAGTTAACAGATAATGGTTAAAATTTATTAGCTATTCTCGGAAGAATCTTAGCTCGCCTGCGGGCGGGCTTTTATTTGGAAACATGAGCAATGTATTGAGATTTATAATTGATGTGAATAAGGGTTGTTGTGTCTATGGTGATATATCAAAACTAATGTTTATTTTTTAGTACCTGAACAAGTCAAAACCCTAGCTTTTGATTGATGTATTGTAGTTGGGTTTAAGTGCAATTAGAGATTTTATGAGCTGACTTAATATTTCATCTTGATTTCATCATTACCTGTCAGAATAAAAAATAACTCAGTAGACGTATTGCAATTAGTTAGATTTGTTAACTTCTCTAACTGAGTATCACTCACACCAATTGAGCAATCATATCTACTGAGTTTTTCTACTGCCAAAGCCGTAGCATCTCTTTATGATCTTAGATAGCTTGCTTGTATATATTATTTAATAACTCAGAATTTCATCCTAATTTCATAAACTTCTGTCAATCTGTTTGTAAGGGATAACCCTGTTATTAACTATGCTGATTTCACAAAACTGCCACGAACCTCTAACTTTTCAATTTGATATGCGTGTGTTGCTGGTCGAAGATGAGTCAGATTTGGGTGCTGCTATTAAGCGAACGCTGAAGCAGCAAAAGTATTTAGTTGACTGGGTAATGGATGGTAATGAAGCATGGGCATATTTAGAAAATAGTTCGGCACAATATACAGTGGCGATTTTAGATTGGATGCTCCCAGGATTTACTGGTTTAGAATTGTGTAAAAAGCTGCGTTTAAAAGGAAATTCTTTGCCTGTCTTGATGCTCACAGCTAGAGATAGCATGGAAGATAAAGTTGCTGGCTTAGATGCGGGTGCTGATGATTACTTGGTGAAGCCTTTTGGAATGGCAGAATTACTGGCAAGGTTACGGGCATTGCAGCGGCGTCATCCCCACTTACAACCTCAACAACTAACCGTTGGTAACTTTACTTTAGATTACAGCAATAGTACAGTTGTCGGTCAAAACACGACGGGCGAAAAACAGGAAATTTCTTTAACTAATAAAGAATTCCAACTGGTGGAATATTTTATGAAGCACCCCAATCAAATTGTTACCACGGAACAGATTCGCAATCAGCTTTGGGAAGTGAGTGCAGAACCTGCTAGCAATGTGGTGGCGGCGCAAGTACGTTTGTTGCGTCGCAAACTAGCCTGCTTCGACTGCGCCAACCCGATTGAAACTTTGCACGGTATGGGATATCGTCTGAATCTGACTAATGAATCAAAATAAACTGTTTCGAGGAACTCGTGTTCGTTTAGCTCTGTGGTATGCCCTCGTCATGGGTTCAATTTTAAGCGTTTGTGCTTTCGGTGTCTACAGAGCTGTTTTCCATGCCCATGTGGTAGCCTTAGACAGTGAAATTGAGTCTGTAGCCGGAACACTCCATGACAGTATTGAATTTAAGCTCAGGCAACCTGGGAGTTTGGAACCTGTTGTACAGCAGCTATTCCCAAATATAAATATATGTAGAGTTGGAGCTGGCTGTACTCAACAGCAGTCAGATACTAAACGCCATTTTCTTGGTGTAGTTAATAAAGATCACTACTATGTGCGTTTTTTTGATATTTCAGGACGCTTGATTGCTACTACTGGCAATTATCCAGAAGGACTGTCTACTGTCTTCAGGAATGAAAAATGGTTATTTCTCAAAGACAGCAAAGGCAATGATTATCACCAAAATTCTTTAATGCTACACACCCAAGATCATCGGGATTGGGGCTATATGCAAGTGGGGCGAAGTCTTGAAGAATTTAATCGTTATCTGGATAGTGTGAAATTAAGTTTAGGTTTGGGATTGCCGATCGCAATGGGTATGGTTGCAGTTGCTAGTTGGTGGCTATCAGGATTAGCCATGCAGCCAATTTATCAATCTTATCGACAAATTCAACAGTTTACAGCAGATGCAGCACACGAATTGCGAACGCCTTTAGCTGCAACAGGCGCAACGGTGGAATCAGCGCTTTTAATGTCGCAACTGGATGAAGAAGAAACGCGGGACATTCTGCGAACTATTCACCGTCAGAATCAGCGACTTATTACTTTGGTTGTAGATTTATTATTATTGGCTCGTTTAGATAGGCAACATCTGCCAGTACAACTAGAACAATGTTGTCTAAATGATATTGTCAGCGATTTAGTCGAGGAATTTGAAGCGATGGCAATCGCGGCAGGTGTAATGCTGCAATCTAGCATCAAGGTAAATAAGCCAGTAAATATTGTCGGTGATAGTGACCAGCTTTATCGTTTGGTTTCTAATTTAATTGTCAATGCAATTCAGTATACACCCAAAGGAGGGGAGGTTACTGTTTGCCTGGGTTGTAGTGACCATCATGCTGTGATTCGGGTTCATGATACGGGTATTGGTATCCCAGAGAAGGAACTGACTCGAATTTACGATCGCTTTTATCGGGTGAATAGCGATCGCTCTCGTAGCACTGGCGGTTCTGGATTAGGATTGGCGATCGCTTCTGCAATTGTTCTGGCACACCACGGTAGTTTGAATGTGCAAAGCGAATTAGGTAAAGGTAGTACTTTTACCATCGAACTACCGTTTAATGTTATCCACCTAAACAGCGATCGCTCTTTTTCGCCATTTAAATGGCTGTTTCGCCGCTTACGCCAATCTAAATAGAAGATTTCGTATTTAACCTATAGGTTTTCTATCTTTTGTTACTACCCCTGCTTTTAGAGTGTAGTCATTTTTTGCTGTGTGGTGTGAATTACAGGAGTTTAAATAATATATGTCAAAGTATCGTTATCTAGTAATTGCGGGTATTAGTTGTGTATTTACCTTAAGTGATTTTGCTGTTAGTTCAGCTCAACCTGTACGTGCTTTGACTCAGCCTCAGAGTAGTCAAACAGAAAAAGTTCCTTCTCAAGCTGACTCATCACCAACTGCTCAGTCTGCATCTCTTACTCCGACTTTACTCGATAACCTCAACCCTAATCCAAATTCTCTCCAGTTTCCTACCAAACCAGAAGATGTCAAAATTCAGGAAACTCAGCCGATTACTCTGCAACAAGCTTTGGAACTGGCACAGCGGAATAATCGGGAGCTACAAGTATCAATACTGACTTCAGAACGAAGTCGTGCAGCTCTGCGTGAAGCACAAGCTACTTTGTATCCCAATGTTAGTTTAAATACTGACATTTCTCGTCAACAATCTGCTAGCGGTCAGCTTTCTGCTGGACTGCGTTCTAGAAGTGGGATACCTTCTACAGAACAAGCTCCAAGTACAAACTTTTCTGGAGCAGCACAACTGAGTTATAACATTTACACCTCTGGCTCCAGGTCGGCTCGCATCAGAGCAGCTGAGGAACAATTACGTTTTGATGAGTTGGATGTAGAGCGTTTGTCACAGGAAATTCGGCTGAATGTTGCTACTGAATATTACAATTTACAACAAACAGACGAACAAGTACGGATTAATCGTGCTGCTGTAGAAAATGCCCAACGAAGTTTAAAGGATGCTCAAGCATTAGAAAGGGCTGGAGCTGGTACGAGATTTGATGTTCTTCGTTCTCAGGTAAACTTAGCAAATGCTCAACAAGAGCTAGTTAATGCTATTAGTCAACAGCAAATTGCTGCAAGGCGGTTGGCGACACGGTTGAGCTTACCAGAATCTGTGAATATCAGTGCAGCAGACTCCGTAATATTGGCGGGCTTGTGGAATCAGACACAGGAAGAAAGTATTGTGCTTGCTTTTCAAAATCGTGCAGAACTTCAACAACAGTTAGTACAACGCAATATTAGTGAACAACAGCGACGTTTGGCGCTTTCTGAGGTTCGTCCCCAAGTTAGTTTGGTTGCTAGTTACAACTTGTTGGACGCTTTTAATGATAGTATTGGCATTACAGATGGCTATTCATTAGGAGTTAGAGCCAACTGGAATTTATTTGATGGTGGAGCAGCTAAGGCTAGGGCTGCTCAACAGAAAGTCAACATTGCTATTGCCGAAACTCGTTTTGCAGAGCAACGCAATCAGATTCGCTTTCAGGTGGAACAGGCTTATACTAATTTGCAATCTAATTTAAGTAATGTTCAGACTGCTACCGTTGCTCTAGAACAGGCTCAAGAGGCTTTACGTTTAGCAAGGCTGAGGTTTCAAGCTGGTGTAGGTACTCAAACAGATGTTATTGTTTCTGAAACTGAGCTTACAAGGGCTGAGGGTAATCGCGTTACGGCTATTTTGGATTACAATCGTGCTCTAGCTAATTTGCAACGTGCTGTTAGTGCTAATTTCTCTACAGCTACATCACAACCGTAAGGTCTTACGTAGACAACAGACAGTTAATTTAACTCTTTCCAACTATTGCCTTGATTCTGCGATTGAAAGACAGTATTGTTCTCATTCACTGCATAAAGCATTTGCGGATTGTTGGGAGCATCGGTGGGTGGCCGCCGAGATACGTGCAAAATGGGACACGTTGTAAAGTTTTGTAAAGAAATCAGGTTGAAACCATTGATTTTAGGTTCAGTCGAGCCAGAAATTTTGGAAGCGATCGCTCGATAGCTCTGTGTAGCGAATAGTGTGTTGAATATTTTTGTGTCCCAGATAAGCCTGAATAGCTCTAGTGTCGTGACCATGAGAAGCCAGATAAAACCCGCAGGCATGACGTAACATATGCGGATGTACCGATAAAGCTAAACCAGCAAGCGTGCCAGCACGACTAATAATATTAAAAGCTGTGGCAGCAGCCATCGGAGTACCACGCTCAGAAACAAACAAGTAAGGGGAGTCAGGATATTCTCGTTGTAGTTGTCGTAGCCACCTCAACTCTTTTGCACGTAAAGGATGGGTTGAACTGATACCATGCTTGAGTCGATTAATATGAATTGTGCCACTAGAAAAATCTACTTGTGACCATCGCAGGGCTACCAATTCTGATACACGTAGACCGTGACGATAAGCCAGTAAAATTAAAGTCGAATCTCTGTGACCATGCCGCCCTGTTGATGAGGCTGCTTTAATCATGGCTTCAACTTCATTGGGTAGCAGATATTCTCGTGTGCGTTTCTCTAGGTTTGTGACTTTTTTGGGTGGAGCAGTATGAGTCATAAAAATCAACTTGCCCATAAAAGGTAATTGGGTACTTTAACATTGGGTACGACACAATCAACTCCCCACACATTCCATGTTAAAAACTTGCCCATAAACAGTTCTTTTTGGTAATGTTTCTCTACATAAAATCCAACGCTTGTGGCTGATTGGTGATATATACCTTTTGAAGTGTTAAATCGCACAAACACATACTGATGGTGACATCGATAGAACGTACCGCTTACCCTCGATTTAAGCGTCAATTAACTGCCAAAGAACTCACCGAGATTTACACACCCAACAAGAGTGAAATTGCTTTTGCTTACGCAACAACTAAAGGTGAAAGTAATATTCTTAACTTAGTATGCCTATTAAAATCATTTCAGCGACTAGGTTACTTTCCTTCTCTAGTAGATATTCCTCTGAAAATAGTTAATCATATTCGCAGCAATTTAAAATTGACAGGTGATACTGTTTTGGGCTATGAAAATCGCAAAACCATGTATCGACACCGGACTGCTATCCGCGAATATCTCCAGGTAAATCAATTCAATCAAACTGGGCTACATATAGCTATAAAAGCAGTGAATGAATCGGCAAAAGTCATGGATAACCCTGCTGATTTAATGAATGTAGCCATTGCTGAATTAGTTAAAAATAGATATGAATTACCAGGATTCAACACATTAAATAGATTAGTCCGTCGAGTGAGAAATATCGTAAACCAAGGATTATTTTCCCTGGTACTGAGTCGCATCTCGTCAGATTACCAAGAACGCTTGCTGGACTTGTTAGAGCGTCATCCACTTGAGTATCAAACCTCCTTTAATAGCCTGAAGCAATTACCTAAAAGCCCTACACGTAACAACATCAATGACTTTATTGTACATTTAATCTGGCTGGATTCTTTGGGTGATGTTAAGCCAATCCTCAAGGATATTACCACGGCGAAAATTCACCATTTTGCTGCCGAAGCACGGGTGTTAGATGCCCATGAAATCAAAGATTTCAGTTTAGCCAAACGGATTACTTTGATTTTATGTTTAATTTATGCGGCGCAAGTGACAGCACGAGATAGTTTGGTTGAGATGTTTTTAAAACAAATGCGCTCAATCAATAACGATGCTACTAAAGAACTAGAACTCATCAAAAAGAGGATTCAAGAAACACAAGAGAAATTAGTTGGTGTGTTGACTAATGTCATTCATGTGTTTATGGAGGAAAATCAATCTCTTCATGAACCAGTATCCTCTCACCCAGAAATTGAAGCATCCGATAGTTATTCATCTAATTCCCCTCTTCAGATACAGGAATTAAATCTCTCTACTGAGTTAACAACAAATCAGGAAATATCCCTGTTTCATAAATTAAATAAGGTATTCACTCAAGATGGAGGAGCAGAGCAACTGCTTTCGGAATGTGAGGCGATGAATGCTTATAGGGGTAATAATCATCTTCCTCTAATTTGGAAATTTTATAAAAATCACCGGCGGACATTTTTCCGCTTAGTAAAAGCGTTAGAGTTTAAATCAACTACTAACGAACAAAGTGTTATCAAAGCATTACAATTTGTCCTAGATAATTCTCATCGTCGAGGAGAATTTCTTAAAGCAAGTATTGAACTAGATTTTATTTCAGAACAGTGGCGAAAATTAGTTGTATTCAAGCAAGGAGAGAAAACCAAATTCGTTCGGCGGCACTTCGAGGCTTGTATTTTTTACTACCTAGCAGCCGAATTAAGGTCAGGAGATATCTGTGTTGTTGGTAGTGAAGATTACGCCGACTACCGCGAACAATTACTGCCTTGGTCAGAGTGTTTGCCGTTAGTTGACCAATACTGTGAGAATTTAGGCTTTCCTAATAACGCTTTTGAGTTTACTAAGACATTGAAATTCTGGTTGACGGACACGGCGGCGGCTGTGGATGCAGGTTATCCCAATAACCACCAATTTATTATTAATGATGAAGGCGAACCCATTCTCAAAAAGTATCAGCGTAACGAGTTGAGTGTTGCTGCCAAAGCTTTAATAGAAAAAATAGAAGAACAATTTCCAGAAAGAAATTTAATCGATATCCTCAGAAATGTTGACTACTGGACAAATTTTACCCGTCACTTTGGGCCGCTGTCAGGTTCAGATCCTAAAATTGAACGTGCGACGGAACGTTATCTTTTAACGACGTTTACTTACGGTTGCAATTTGGGGCCTACTCAAGCGGCGAGACATATGCGAGGTATCGTCACCGCGAAGGAACTGGCATTTGTCAACCGTCGCCATGTGACTGTGGATAAGCTCAATGCAGCATTGGTGGATATTATTAACCGCTATAATGCTTTAAATCTGCCGTCAGTTTGGGGCGATGGTAAAAGTGCGGCGGCAGATGGAACGAAGTATGAACTCTACGAAGAGAATTTACTGTCTGAGTATCATATTCGCTATGGGGGCTACGGAGGAATAGCTTACCACCACGTCTCTGATACCTATGTGGCTTTATTTAGCCAGTTTATTTCTTGTGGGACTTGGGAAGCTGTTCATATCATCGAGGGGTTGTTAAAAAACTCTTCCGATATTCAACCCGATACAATTCATGCTGATACCCACGGTCAATCAACACCTGTGTTTGCATTAGCACATATGCTGGGAATTAAGTTAATGCCTCGGATTCGTAATTGGAAAGATTTAAATTTTTATCGTCCTGATAAAGAGACTGTTTATCAGCATATTGATTCTTTGTTCTCTCTTACTGTTGATTGGAAACGGATAGAAACCCATTGGCAAGATATTTTACAGGTGGTTTTATCAATCCAAACAGGTAAGGTATCGAGTGCAATCTTATTGCGTAAATTGGGAAATTATAGCCGTAAGAACAGATTATATCAGGCTTTTCAGGAATTAGGGCAAGTAGTGAGAACTGTTTTCTTGCTGCAATACATATCGGATATGCAGCTGAGAAAAGAAATTACTGCTGTGACAAATATTGTGGAGGCTTATCATAAATTCTCGAAGTGGTTTTTCTTTGGCGGCTTTGGGGTTGTGATGAAGAATGACCCAATTGAACAGGAGAAGGTGATTAAGTATAAGGATTTGGTAGCAAATGCTGTTTTGTTCCAAAATGTTGTAGATTTAACTGATATATTGCGTGATTTACAGAAACAGGGTTATTTGATTAGTCGTGAGGATGTGGCGGTTGTAAGTCCTTATATTACGGCTCATGTTAAGCGGTTTGGTGATTACCTAATTGATATGGAGACTGTGCCACCCTCACTGGATGAGGTTGAAAGTTTAGTGCTTGCTTAAGCGGCTGGAATCTTTGTAAATCCCAGGTTTTTTGTTGAATTCTTAACAAAACTTTACAACGTGTCCCATTTTGCACGTATCTCGGCGGCCACCCTCGGTAGTTTCACGACTACTCCATTAGTTTCAGTCCAAAGTTTCTCCCACGTTTTACCACCATCGTTGCTACGATAAACACTCAGTGCTGACTTGGGGTAGAGCTGGCGAGGCTGTCATGAAGTGAAAACTAAACTTTCACCCTTGATTTGGTTGCATATCAATCCTTACGGTACTTTCAAGCTGAATATGAATGAGCGTTTGCTGATTGAAGAATCGGCATAATTTACAAACTATTATCAGCGATAATAGTTTGTAAATTATGTTCAATAGCGTATTTAAAGGAAAATTATTAATTAATGAGCTTATCTACTTTACCTATAGAATTTGAATTAGCATCTGCCAAAATCTTATCTGCTCATTATCCACACTCTCGCTTTAAATTAACAGCAGAAATTGAAAAAGGTTTTTTGAAAATTGATTTTCAAGGCTACTTTACCGAAAGTTATAATTCTAAAAATCGTCCTAATTCTAATCCTATTAGTGAAGTTTATCGAAATAATAAGGTTGATTTTCGGCTATTTTGGTCTGGTGAACATTTAGCGTTATCGGGCTGGTGGAGAACTGCAATTCTATCACTTGAGTACACTCCCATGCGGCAAGAGTGGTTGAATGAAGATGGGGAGGAAATTTCTCGTCCCTATCCAGATGGTGATGAGTTTGAGACAATTGCTGCTTTTTTATATCCAATTTTACAACAGTATTTTCCTATTTGAAGATTACGTTTACAAATAAGAGCAGAGTTAAAATGATAGTTACTAAAATAAATCAGCTAATAATTACTTCCACAATCGAAACTTACTTCTCTGTTAAAGAGTTAATTTACTTAATAGAAGCGCGAATAGTGGAATTAGATAAAAATCTCGGATTAACCACTGAGGATATTTTTGATACTGTCTGTCTGGAATATCACTTAAATGCTGATTTTCTAGAAAAAGAGCTAAGTTGTAAATGTCCATTTGCATTAACTGGCTTTTTAAGTGAGTTAGAACAGACAGAAATTTCTGATTATGTAACACTTGATTAATTAATCTACTCAGACTTGATAAATTGGCTGTAATAGGATTAAATAGCGGATATTTATGTTTTCAAAATACTGTTAATACAGAATACATTCCATTGCAGGAAACTGTTTTCAATTCCATGTACCCATATAGGCATCCAAATTACCCCTACTTATGAAATTCAGCCATTACGTCTCACTTTGTTGAAACGCTAACTCCAACGAAAACGGTAGGCAGCCAGGATTGGCAGCTGCCCACTCGTTAGCTTCTGCAATTAGAGTTTTGTTACTTGAATCGAGATAAAATTGCATTTTTGCAGTCTGCTCCAGTCTTTCACGTTCCTTGCCCCCAATTAAGCATCGCGCAATTAGGCAGTATTCTCTAGTTACACGCTTGGCGTGGGATGCTGCTTGGAGTCGCAACTTAGTCAGTTGCTTCAGTTCTAACAAAGCGAGAGTTGTTACTGAGTCGTCTGAAGCTGTACTTTGCTCACTAACTTCAGCTTCATGTGAGGTTTCAGGCGGCACAATTGCAGGTGTAGGTGCAATACTAACAGAATTAATTGATAAGTTTTTGTTATTATAATTTTCAACCGCGCTGAGGTTAGAAAGGTATTTAAAATCCTTATCTGAATTACTTTGATTAACGTTTTTAGCTAATTGTATAACATTTGAAGAAACTGATGAATTATCGTAATTATTAACAGATGAAGTTAACGACAAATCTTCTGGTTGTAATAAATTCAATTCTTCAGAATTAATATTAATTTCCTCAGATTCATCTTGTACCTGTAGTACAAAAAATTCTCCTTCAGACTCAGCAACTTCTTCAAAACTTGCGGCTGCCAACTGCCCTGTAGGGGCATCGGCAGCCGGAGGTAAACAGTTACAAAAAACCTTCATATAGTGAAAATGACCGTCATTTTGCTTTTGGTAAGGGTTTTCAGCACTCTGTTTTCTGGATGAGTTTTCAAAGCTATCAAATTGCCCGTCATTGCTTGATTGATAAGGGTTTGAGCTATTTTCTGCCCACGGATCTAAGATGTAGCGCGTAGGATGCCACAAATGCAAATGCTTTTGTAGTGTCTCTTGTGAGATAGTTTTGTGAAAGCGGCGCTTGTATTCAGCACGTATTGCTTTACCCCGTTCAGTAGCCCCTGCTGGCAACCCACTATCCCACTCTATTGCCCTTACTACTATCTGGATGCGTTGTTGGGCTTGTTGGCTGCGTTCCCAGTTCTGTTGCTTACGACGGTCAAATGGGATTACGTTGTCTTTGGGTTTATCAATGCTCTTAATGCCTGCTATGGCTTCTGCAAAGGTGTTGGCGAATGTACCCAACAACCTTTCGGGATAACTAATGTAGGCGCTGTACCATTTGTTGCGAATTGTGGATTCTACCCAATGCCGCACTCTAGCTTCGATTTCGTGTTGGTGTCGGCAATATTGGCTGTAGCCGGGGGCGT
The DNA here is from genome assembly GCF_963889195.1 of Calothrix sp. FACHB-168. Taxonomy (NCBI): domain Bacteria; kingdom Bacillati; phylum Cyanobacteriota; class Cyanophyceae; order Nostocales; family Calotrichaceae; genus Calothrix; species Calothrix sp. FACHB-168. The sequence goes on along the minus strand of NZ_CAWPNJ010000027.1, from coordinate 99,540 downwards.
TAATTGCGGTGGAGAGGCAAAATTCGACTAATTTATCACTCTCTAAGTCTAAAAAGACGATTCCGTACCCTACAAAGATTTGTAGGAGGGTGTTTGTTTGTCCTTTTCCCGTCCAGCCTGTGGTGATGATTTCTTCCCAGTTGGCACGCCACTGTACAACGTCAGCAGACTCTTGCTTGCGATATCTCTCCCGTGAAATTTGTTTTTTGGCTTTGTTCGCTACCCGTTTTAGTTTAGTTAAATCTTGCCGACTGGCCGCGCGATCGCAATGATCGAGGAAGATAGAAACTGAGTCGCTAATTGGTTGTAGGTCATCATCAAGTAAAAATGACCCGCTACCTGGTTGCATGGGGCAACGGATGGCTTTGTAGTTGGTTATTTGTTTGGCACTATATGGTTTGGTGTTGGGGAAGATTTCTAAATGTCCTTGGCGTAGGATAAAGCCTGCATTTCTCAAGGTAATTTCTAGGGCGCAGGCTAGGGCAAAGGTGGGCAGGGGGGATGCAAAGGTTAGGATCAGGTGATAGCCACCACTAAAGCTGGACTGGAGGATGATGATATCGACTATGCCGATGTCCTCTAGTGCCGCTTTGATGCGATTTATGGATTCAATGTTATGGTAGTCACCAAAAAAGTCTAAATCGATTGTGGCGTAACGAGTTGTGTCGTTAAAGCGCAGACCTACTAGTTTCGACTTGTCTTGGTGCAGGTTCCACAGTTGGGAGGGTTGGAGGTAATAGTCGATGGTACGCCATGCTGGTTTTGTACCTTCTACTAAAGAAGGGGCAACTATCGCCCCAAATGGATGCCAAAAGCGCTCTACGTAGCGTTTGCCCAAGGATTCTGCGGGCAGGTGGGGTTTGATTTTCTTTTTTGAAGGCTGTGAAAGGCTTAATTGGGGCTTGTTATCAACATCAGCCCCGAAATTTTCTTGGAACATGAGTGACTGTCCTGATGATTTTTGTGCGTCAGGTAGTCTCGCTGTTGGTCAAAATGTGTTAGCCTAAATTTGAAATTTTTTATTTTGAAGCGGTTGGTTATCCGCTTGTTGGAGGCGACTAGTAATCGTCTCATGGTTGAAAGCAAACAAAGGTTTATACTTGTTTAGGCTTAGACATACGTAGGCTTAGGCTAAGATTTAGTCCAACACGCTTCACCAACAACAATGCGACTACCCAACTTTTTTTTGGTAATTATTTAAATGAGGCAGTTCGAGCGAAGTTGTCACTAAATCGACATTCTTAGTTTTGGGATAACAATGCAAAGCTAGTAACACCCACAAGTGTCACCCCACATTGGCTCTTGTTAGTACAACTGGTGAAGATGAAATTACTCATACTCCACCACCGAGTTAAAAAACAAAAAACAGTCAAATATCTTGATACGAGTTCAGCACTCAAAAAAGTTAACTCGTACTGCAATCAGTATTGAGATGCTAATCTATTAGGTAACGTTGAATTGTCGGATAAATTCCCTGCTAGATTAACTGCTGATAGCTACCTATGCAGCACGAATATTATCGTTTTTTCTATTTGTAGATACTTCCATTGCTTTCATTTGGGTCTTATAATCTTCCCACGTTTTTTCAAATACGTCAGACTCATACATCCGCAATAAAACCTCTTCTTTATCAGTTAAATTTGGGAGTTTTAACAACTCCGCCAAAGACACTTGAACTGGGAAAACATCACTAAACTTTTGCATTAAGTGAAATATTCTCTTCCTCTGTGATGCAGATGGTTCATCCTGCAATTCTGCATCAATTTGTCGCGGACGGAGATTCACAATTTCTAGGCTCATATTCACTAAATTCCTCAATCCAAACACAACAAACTCATTAGTTATACCAATAACCCGTCCCACAATTTCCAACTCGGGCCGCAGTCTCTTTTTGAATTGATATACTTGGTCAAGCTGGAAACGCCGAAACGGATTGCGATCGCCATTTCGCATCCAAGCAATACCATCGCCTATACTACCTATCTCATCTGCTTCCAGAAGGTCTATTACCTGGTAACAGATATCTTGATTGCAAACAAACTTGTACGCTGCATCAATACTCCGGTTAAATTCCATCTCCAGTGCAACAACTGCCTTAAATTTTTCCATTTCTCGTAATTGAGAAATCAACTCAAAAACTTTTTTACCCTTGTGATAACTGCCAACACTTATATTTAGATTCTCAGAAACCTCCTGAATCACTCGCTTGCCTTTCCCTAATTGAGAGTTACTCTCAGTTAACGAATGATTCAAATTTGAATCATTCGATTGATTCAAACGACGGGCGCTTTGGCGCTGTCTTTCTTTCGCTTGGGGACGAAGTACGCTCTCCCAGTACTGCCCCTCGTGAAATTTTTGGTAATGAGTCTTTCCGCCTTCGCGGTGGAGATTAAAGTCAAGCACTAGTTTTAAATCTTCTTCAGGCGAACCAGACTCGACAAATTCCACTTTCACAGCAGAAATTCCTAACTGGCGGGCTATCTGCAAGCGACACTTGCCTGCCAATACAAGATTTGCACCAGTGCGTGTAGATACCTTTAAAGATTCAAGAATCCCTTTTTCCGAGATACTTTTTTCCAAAGCAGGACGATCCTCATTCTCACCATATATTTCTATCAGCTTCGGATGAACAATCAACTCCGCAGGAGAAATATATACAATTGCCCGATTATGCACAAGAGACATATTTATACTCCGGGTCACAAATTGTCTAAAAAGATAAGTTCAATCTTGAAAAACCTAAGCAGAAACCGGAAAAATCTTAACCAGCAAAACTTGTAGCACTTTCATCCCTTGGAAAAAGTGACAATTTTAAAAAATAATTAAATCTTGTAAATAGCAAAGGATTAACTACCAGAAAAACTCAAGGAAGAGAATTTTCTCGCGCAGTAAACTATTATTCCCAACCCATTGAAAACCAATACGACTGAAGAGATATTTAACGCACTGGCATTTGGAAAAAAGCATCTATCTAAAGATAGATTTGTAAAACTGGGTAAATTCATGATATGATGGCTCTAGATAACTTAATTGACAAAACAAAGTTCCGTCCTGTTTTAGTAACAGGTGGGCTTGTTTTTTCCTCAAAGCCCTGTTGGTAGCAGGGCTTTGAGTGAATCTTTAGGAGAAATGAACGCTACAAAAAGAGTATATCAGGCTTCATTCAATTTGGCAAAATTGTAGGTTTAAGCGGGGTAAATACTAAAATGCCTCATATTCAAATATTAAATCCTATTGAAAAGCAAGTATTAGAGGATATAGCAGTCACCGGCAGCTATGAAATGATCAAGAGAGCAAATATTCTGCTAGAGCTTAATCGTGGGGAAAATCATAAAAATATAGTAAAAAAACTTGGTATAGCGAAGCAAACAGTAACAAACTGGAAGAAAAAGTGGACATCTTGTACCATAACATCGGAAACCTTGGAAGATGCGATCGCAAAGGTAAATGATGTATTAGGTGTAAACGCAGGCAGACCTAAGAAGTGCAAGAGCGCAGAGGCGAGCAAAATTGTCGAAATCAGCGAATGGAGCAAGAACCGAAAACCCAGTCGTTCAAAGCACCATTACCATATGCAAGTTGCTGAAGAAGCAAAGAGCAGGGGGTTGCCAGCACTATCGCCAAGAAGTATAGGTCGGATCTTGGAAGCGCAACCCTAATAGCATCAAGCTCAAATCAAGCTAACGGGCAATCCTATCTTTTCATTATGCCAGAATAACAACCAAGTCGCCGAAACTGTCAAGTTAAAAGGTTTGCCCGAATTGTCGCCAACAACAATTGGTCGCCTCCTATAAGCAAAAGGAGCAGTAAGAAAAATTGATAATTCCCTTAAACCATTCCAACCACTGGGATGGTTTAATTTTTGCATCTCTCATAATTCAGCCAAAATACATAACGTAGTACAGTCAAGTGTTGGGTAACAAGCGAATAGCACAATTACAGCAGTATATTTAGCAACATTGCGAATGTGTTGGTTTAATGGAAGATTTATCGTGCCAAAGTGAGTGTAGTCGGGCAAATCGAGAGAGAATAGATTTGATATCGAAAACGCCCATTTTCGCGCCCAATGCTATGTCTGATACTCCATATTCCCCCAGACGGGCATCCCCAAAAGCAAGCGATGACACTCCTATTGATGATGCGGTAGAGTCATTAAAAAAATCTCTAAGAGCCCCAATTGAGCGGTATTTTGCGGCAACGGAGGAGGAACGGGATGTCATTGCTTTGATGCTCGCCAATATTCGCGCACCTAGTACGCGGCGCGAATACCAGAAAGATTTGCGGAAATTTTTTGTGGCGATGACTGGTATTGAGCCGAATGTTGATAGCGTGTTGGAGTTTTTGCACCTGACCGAGAAACGGGCGGTGGCGGTGGTGTTGAAATATAAGGCCAAGCTACTGGCTATTGGGTTGAAGGAAGCAACGGTTAACCGTCGCCTCAGCAGCATTAAATCGTTGGTGAAGTTTGCCCGCAAGTTGGGTGTATGCAGCTACACGCTAGAAGATGTAGAGTTGGAAAAGGTAAAGACATATCGAGATACTAGGGGGGTGGATGCCCAAAGCATCAACAGTGCAATTCAGTTAATTGAGCGCTCAACTGTTCACGGTCAAAGAGATTATGCGCTGTTGCGGCTGTTGTGGGAAAATTTACTGCGACGCAATGAGGTGAGTCAATTAAATATTCAAGACTTCGACCCACCAAATAGCAGGTTGCGGATTTTGGGAAAAGGGCAAGGTACAAATGATGAATGGGTAAAGCTGTCAGTAGCAACAGTTAATGCTATCTGTGATTGGTTGCAAGTCAGGGGTAATTTTACCCCTCAATCACCCTTATTTATCGCCCTTGATAACCGCAGCAAAGGGCATCGTCTGACTGGGGATGGCATCCGCAAAATTGTTGTCAATTATTTTGATGCAGCTGGTGTAAAAAAGTTAATGTCACCCCACCGCATCCGCCACAGTGGGATTACAACTCTTTTAGAAGCAACATGCGGGGATGTGCGAAAGACGCAAAAAGTCAGCCGTCATGCCAAGCTGGATGTATTAATCCAGTATGACGATAACCGCAAACAAGGTCAGTCAGAGATGACAAATTTGTTGGCAGATATGATTGACTAGGTGGATGCCTAAGCCAGGAAGTTACCTCCCTGACTCGGCTACAAAAGCGATAACATTCAACAATGGCTGGCATACTCAGATAACGGGACGAGTGCGATGGCGATCGCATTCATGCGCTCCAAAATGATAGTGTCAAGGTAATTATCAAGATGGATGACGCGCTCACTCGGTCGCGGAGAGTCCCGGTTTACCTAGACATTACCTAGACATGAGCCAAACAGGGAAAAACAAGAAACTGGCATCTTTTAACTGTGACCAAAAGATGTGGGAGCAGTTTATCGCCCGTTGCCGGGAGAAAGGCACGACGGCAACAGCCACGCTGATCCAATTTATCGAACTCTACCTAGATGATATAGATAACCTTGATGCAATTGGTGGCGATAATTTAGATAAACGCTTGGACTCTAAGATTAAGGCAAGTGTTGAGGAGTACTTGGTTGCTAGTAACAATAGTCACCCCAACCCGACCAATGAAACGATATTAGCTATTTGCTCACGACTTGATAAGCTGGAGTCACAGTTTTCAAGTGAATCTAATAGCAACGAAACCACAGCAATCCATAATCTCGCCGATTTAGAAGAAAAAATTGAGGGGATAACAGCCCGAATGACACAGTTTACTGAGGCGATTATTAAAATTCAAAATCATCTCAACAACCAACCGAGGCGGGGCAATAAATCGTACAACAACAATTCATCCTTCAAAGGGCATACTCCCCGAGTCCAACCGTTGACGGAAGAAGGTTTAGCTTCAAGACTTGGTGTAAGCGTAGAAACTATACGCGAGCAGCGAAATAAGCTGCACCCACCGCTTTTTGTGGCATGGTGCAAGGGGAAGGATAAATCGGGTATGGGATGGGAATTTAACGAAAATACGGGTTCATATCATTCGGTAAGTTAGTATTTTTATTAATTTTAAATACGCCTACACACTTGTTGATTTTTGGCATAACACCAGCTTAATTTCTCTCACGAGTGCTAGAATTTTTTTTGTTCAAAATAGCAGCTTTAAATATTAATATTATTGAAAGCGTAATAAATATTCTTTTTTACTTAGGAGATAGTTAGGCGATCGCTTTCTGCCTCACCACTTCTCAATCACATTTAGTCCTGATTATATTGTTGGTATAAAAGCTGTCTGTACTATACTCGTCAAAGTTCTAAACAGGTTTCTGTGCCACAAATACTACCTTAAGAGTACTTAATCGATTAGAATTACCTCATGTTGTTGCTCTCTCAAGTATTTTCATGAGTACCAGCCGCTATCCCCAGAATTGGAAAGAAATCGCCACCTCTATCAAAGAATCTTTTGATTGGCGCTGTACTAGATGCAATCGCGTTTGCCTGCGTCCTGGACAAAAGCCACCAGGTCAGTTTTAGGACTGCGATAGCCCAAAGGGCTGACTCCCTCCGGGAGTATCGCATGGTCGTTGATGAGAGTGGGAGCGGCAAGACAGATGAGCGCGATGGCGTACCCGCCCGCGTTTTTGCGATCGCAAAAACGCCTTTGCCACTGTTGTTGGTAATCTTCAGCCTATTTTAGCCCAAGTCCCTACCTTTCTTGAACGGGCTGTTATGAGTGCTGACCCAGAAGAAGAGGATGTTTTAACTTAGTACTTTTACTATTTTCAAATCTTCTCAAAAGGAACCGTTCAAAGCTTCATTTTCCCGTGGCATATTGACGTCTTGAGCCTTAAAAATGATTTTAAAAGCAATATCTCTCGCTGACTGCTTCAACACTTGCAGATAAGCAACAGCATCATCACGTCGGCGGAATCTTTTTACAACAATATTTTCTTGATTGGGAATACCACGGACAATACACCACGGTTTTAATTGCTCAGAATAAGTCATATTCTACCCCTTAAAAATGCTGTAAAATAACCATGCTATGTGCTTTAAAATCGCCAAATTTTACCTTAAACGAGGAGGTATACTCAAAGACAGGTCAAATTGATATTGACAATTAAAATTATGTGTGTATTAGATTGATTAGAGAGATATATAGCATTACGACTAGAATGAAAGTGTAGTGAGTCTGAAAACCTTGCAGGGCAAAGCTTTTGTTTTAAAAACCTTTCAGTAATCAAACCGGATTGCTATATGTAGAATAGAAATGTTATTGATATCAAGGCGAATGAGTCAGACATAGCAATTGCCAAATTTGTTCGGGAACTTCTTCAAAATGTTCCAGCAAAAAGTCCATGAATGCCAAATGTCGTAAATCATTAGGCTGAGGATAGCGTCTAAATTTACCTTGCTTAAACCAACCTCGGACTGTAGAATCAGAACGACAGCATATTAAGGCAATTTGTTCATAACTCACATCCCATTTGGCATAAAATTCTTCTGGTTTCATACCAAATTCCCAATGACTGTAGAGTGAAATTAGATGAATTTCTCTTGCCCCTAAAATCCGGGGATTAGACATTAATACACCTCAAATAGTTAAAAGCTTGAACTCATTTATTACATCAAGTATTTGTCAGCCACAGGGTTTATAGACACACAAACAAAACCCGATTCAGTGGATTTTCAAGTCTTGATTCACTCTAAATCTGCGTAAGCAGATATAGTTAAAATAGTTCCGTTATTTATAATCGCTAGAATACCGATTCAGGAATAGCCAGAAGTGGTGGATAGGGTAGGGATGGTGCTTCTCTTCAAAAACGAAACGCCCTCTAACCACATTTTTGCACGAGCTATACGGGAGGAGGGCAGTTTAGTTTTTGACAAATATTTTCAAAATAGCTTTACTGCGAATTCAACTTCAGCTATGCTGCTTTTGGAGGGAAGATTCCCCCCAAAACGTACCGCCCGTACTCGGCAAGTTGGGATAGTTCACCAGCTATTTGATGTTTTAATATCTATAACAACTGGAATAGGGCTGAGAAACTTTTGGGCAGCAGCAACCATACAATTGTGTAATATGTGGCTAACTTGGTCAACTTCAGTCTCTGGACATTCCAGTACAATTTCATCATGTCTTACACAGATGAGTTTTGTTCTAAATTTAGCTAATGGATTTGAAAGTTTTACCATAGCTAATTTGTTGATGTCGGCATTTAAACCTTGTACTGGATGGTTAAATAGCTCTGATAGTCGGGGCTTGTTTACCCATCTCCGTCGTCTGTTTGCTAGTGTACGACTTTCCTTAATGCCTTGGATGTATTTACGTTTGATGTCCTCATGCCACCTAGCTATTCCAGGATAAGCTTCAAAGAATTTTTTCCTGAAAGCTTTTGCTTGTTCTAATGTCATTGCTACTCCATATTTGACTTGGGCGTAAATTTGGAGTTTGGCAGCGCCCATACCGAAAATCAATCCAAAGTTTATTGCTTTTGCTAGTCTGCGGTCTTCCTCAGTCACTTCATTGATATGTTTTCCAGTTACTAGAGATGCTGTTAATCGATGTAAGTCAGCCCCCTGGCGATAGACTTGGCACATCTTTGTATCACCACTAAGCCGAGCCATAATTCGTAGTTCTATTTGGGAGTAATCGGCTTTGATAATTTTATAGCCAGGGGCAGCAATGAAACAGCTACGAGCTGCTTCATCACGGGGAATATTTTGTAGAGGTGGTTTGCGGCAAGAAAATCTACCGGATTTTGCCCCTAATTGATAATAGTTGGGATGAATTCTCCCAGTTTTGGGGTGGATATGCTGGGGTAGTTTCTCGGTAAAAGTGCCGATAATTTTGGATAGACGGCGGTAATCTAGCAATGCTTGAATTATGGGATACTGTGCAGCTAAAGAAACTAATTTACTTTGATTAGTTGAGTTGATTTTAATACCAATAGCTTGTAGAGCAGCCAAAACTTGCTGAGGTGAATTTGGGTTTACTGCATCTGTCAGTTCTGGCAGCAATGACATCTGAGAGCTAGCAATACGGAGTTGCTTGAGTTGGTTTAAAGCATCTGTTTTTTCAGCTTCTAGTTTTGCACCCAGTATCTGCCATCGAGACAAGTCAAATAGCATCCCGTTAAGTTCCATTTGAGCTACAACAGGCATACACTGAAATTCCAATCGGGCAATTTTGAGTAACTTTGCCTGCTTTAACTTCTTGAGGAGAATTGGGTAAAGGTCAAGCAATATGGCAGCATCTACGGCAGCATAGTGCAATTGAATTTTAGTAAGAGGTTTACACCAATCGCTAATTTGTTGAGTTTTATCTAGTTGAAGGTGTAGTAGCTTTTTAACTATATTTTGTAAGGATGAGCTTGTTTTTAATCCTGCGGTTATAACTTTATAAGCAAGTTGGGTATCAAAGAATTGACTCTTTGGTTGAAGTCCTGCGAGTGTGAGAAATTGCCAGTCGAACTTGGCATTATGAGCAATTTTGACAGCAGAGTTACTAAGGAGTTGTTTTAAAAGTGAGCGATCGCTTTTGGGAATAGCTGGTAAATCAATTAGCAGTACTTGATGGTTTGGTGCAGCTATTTGAATCAGTCTAATAGAATCAGCTAGAGGGTCAAGTCCTGTTGTTTCACAATCTATGGCTAAAACTTCTGCCTGAAACAGAGGTTGGAGAGCAGAATTAAGAGTTGAAACATTGGAAACAAGAGTATATTGTGGGGTATAAATACTAATATTATTTGTATTTATTAAGTCTGTAGCCATAATAAATGAAATTTGAATTTATCACCTAGAAGCGATAGCTTGTATATCTAGCAACTTCAAATTAGTTTTATACAAAGATTTGAAAACCTATTAAAGAGAGGTAATACTATCGATATTCCTCTCTTTCTATGATTAACTGACTTTACACTTACCTGTTTTTGCAATGCTAGAATGCTGAATATTCTCTCGAACAGATGTCAAAGCAGTAGGAGCCAATTCTCTAATAATGGGTGTGACAATTTCTGGTGCCAGTTCTAAACGATGCTTAATCTGTGCTTGCAACCAAGCTAAAGGAACACATTTATTGTTGACTTTTTGTTTGATAATTAAGTCAGGATTGGATTTTGAAGCTTTTTTTATGGCAGTAGCAATTTTTCTGGCTGTCCGTAAATCAATTTTATCTACATCAATGCTAACAAAGTTATCTGGTTGAGGTTCTGGTTTTGATGTAATAGGGTTAGTTGATTGATTGTGATTTTCCAAGTTGAGATATTTCTTAATATCACTAGATTCAAGGTGTGATTGTTCAGATGTTGTGTTGTTAGTATGGTATTCAATGTTGAGTGTAAATTTCTGCCATAGATTGACTATTCCCACAACGAAATCAACGAGTATCACAATGGTATATAAGGCTGTAATTCCAATGATGAGATGATTTAAAATTTCTTGAATTTCTTGAGTATTCATGATGACTAGCTTGAAAATTTATGTTCATAATTAAAGAAGCGAACGCTTCCATTTAAGGCACATAATCAGAACAAGCTAATTTGCACAGTTGAATTTGATGAAGGTTTAGGAGTTGGAGTGCTTTGGATTGAGTCTAAGTTAGATTTGGCATTGACATTACGCTTACCCCATCCCTCTTGTGCTGCGTGTTTAACTATGCTGCGTCGAATTGACCTGCTAAGATAGTTGAATTCATTTTTTACCTGATTAAAATGAATGACGCGATTATTGCTGGCATTGCTCGTATCACCATCACCTATAAATTCATAAAAACTCTTGCAACCTTTTGGTAATTTATCGTATTTGGTTAAAACTTCATTACCTACCCAAAGATAAAGGTCAGCGTAATCCCTATGTAAAGGTGCTTCGTAAGTTGCAGGCATCATGTAGGTAAGAACTTCTGTGGCTGTGCTGGAAACACCAACCTGATCCTGTTCGTATTCAGTGAAGATAAGTTCCAATCGATCCTGAATACAAGCAAACTTGAGCCATTGGGGAATCGTATCACTCCAAGGACTGCGATGAATTACCAATGGCCCTGCAAGGTAGCGAACATGGTGTAGGGAAAATTCAGCTATTTCTAAAAGACTTGCTAATAATTCTTTTGGTGTATTTAAACTTGCCAGAATTTGCAGCATTTTTCGGGTGTTGTCTGGCAGTTTGGTAGTATTAGCATTACTAATTTCTGCCATTATTTCTGGTGAAATTAAATTCATTTGCTCCATTTTTCATCTCGATATAAGCGCATCACCAAAAATAGCCAATCGGCTAAAAAATTAATGTCCAATAGGTGAAGGCTGATATTAGATAAATCTTTTTATGCTGGCATTGATACAGCTTTTTTAGGTAATATCAATGGAGAACGAACCCACAATTAACCAAAATCTTGATACTGATGACATTAGTAATTATCAGTCTGGCAGTGGCTATCAATCTGAAGGTTACGGTGTTGAGCAATTAAGTTCTGGAGATAGTAGTAATCCCTTGCAAGCAGACCAATTTAGGGATGGTTATCAAGAGAATATTTTTGAAATCAATCTTGGGGATACACCTTACACTGAATCGGCTGCTAATCCCAATCCTCAATTACCAGGATATGGCTCTGGCTCCGGTTACAAGTCTAAGAAAAGTCAACAGTCAGCATCCCCAGAGCTAGAGTTATAAGTCATATTTTCACTCTCTTCCTACACCCCATAAGCAACAAGTAATTGGGTTTTTATTCAATAAATCACTTTGCTTATTGGGGTGTAGCTGCTGTCATTTTTAAACCTGGAATTATGAAGATACCAAAAGCATGGATATCTCTTCTGGTTGTCATAACTTGTATTATTTATAGCATCGCCGCACAAGCTACAATTAACACAATTGGTGATGGCAATTTACCGACTCGAATTGTAGAAGTTGCAAATCCTCAGTCTCGACTACCTGCTACTAAAGTTTTGCTCCCAGACTGGAGCCGCATTTCTCTGGCCCAGCTACCAGGTATCAGTCAATCCGGTGCAATTGATGGCAGTCCCTACAGTCAAACACTAGGTTATGACCTGAGTCGCACTTGGAATGTGGGTATGACTCCTGACCAATATTTGAAGTTAGGAGATATCAGTGAAGCATTGCAGGCAGAGGAGTTTTCTTTGCAGGCGATCGCTCTCCGCACAGTACCAGAGGCAAACACAGACATTAACAGTATAGATTCAAACAAAATTGCCTTGAGTGAATTTCCCCTGATTGGGGAACAGACATTGAGCCATTTGGCTCAGGTTGTTCCAGAATTAGCTAAGACACAAGTAAACAATATTACACCTGTTGCAACCTTACTAAAATCTCACTTAATTGCTGCATCTAATTTAACACTAGCTCAGGTACTAACACAGTATGAAGTTGGGCAAATGAAGCTCTTAGAAATCGACTTGTCAGAGTTTTCTATTTCTTCAATTCCTAACTTAGATGCAGTACAGCTACAACAATTTACAGGTTGGATGAATAGCAATGTTTCGGATATTCCTGGTTTGGGACAAGTACCTTTAGGATTAATGCCTAATCCCATCAGTGAAATTGGTAGCTTGGTAATGCGGATTGATGTAGTTCATGGGCCAGCAGAAAACCGCCGTAACAATACGATTTCTGGTTCCGATGTGCAAGGGTTTTCTGTGCCTTGTAGTGAAAAAGACTGCGCTTACTTAGAATTGGATGATTTGGAAAATGCAGGTCGTAGCGATCGCAGTAAGTTAGAAGGAAAGCAGTGGATTTCCGGTAAATACCAAGAAGTCGAGGGCGGGCGGGGTATCCTCAAAGCAGTGAACAATGGTCGGGAACCAACAGGAAGGCTACCGTTTGGTAAAGCTTTTAAGGTAGTGGTAATGGAGCCGGATGAAACTACTGATACGGTAGATACGGCTTTGTTCTTTCGGTTCTGTGCTTGGCGAATGGGTTGTACACCTTATTTTATCGGGCCTGTTCCTTTTTTCAGCTACAAGGTTAACTCCTTGATGTTTGTAGGCAATTTGAGTGAACAGAGGACAAATACTGCGTCTCTACCAACTGGAGCGACAAGAGAGCCTAAAGCTAAGACTACCAACCGTACTGGAGTAAGAGAGAAGATTAATCCATGCACGTTTAGTAATGGTAGTCAGTCGATAACAGGTCAATCATTCTCCGGTATTGATTTGCGATCGCTGGGAAATGCGATCGCGGAAATTGAGAGCGCTGGTAGTGGGGATTACAAAGCCATTGGCATACATACTTGTGCGGATGGGGGTTTAAATTGTGGTCGCGCTCTCGGTCGCTACCAGTTCATGAGTTATAACCCCTACGCAGTGCAATTAATTGCTGCCAAGCCTGGAGGTCAAGAGTTTCTCAGTCAATTGGAGCAAGGGCATCAACCAACAGAGGCTGAACTATTTGAGTTTTTTCCTCCAGCTGACCAAGATAGGGCGTTTATGGCTGATATGGCTAACAAAATTCAAGTAACACAAGAGCAAATCGATCCGGCTACAGGACAGCCATTTATGAGCGATCGCCTAATTGAACGAGTGGCTCAAAAGCATTTTGGTGGTGATTACAGCAAAGTTGATGGAAATGGCTCAGATGCCCTCGGTCGTCTCAGTCTCAAAGATTACGGCAAAACCGCTTTAGCTAGTTATCGCAACAGTAATAGCGATAATGGAACGCTGACCTGTTCTCCCAATGTAAATTCTAGCTACATCAGCACTGCTAAAAATACTGAAAATGGGAGGTAGAGTATGACAGATTTATCTAAAACTTCTATTACCTCACCCCATGAGATAAAAGAAATACTTGATACTGATACCAATTCAAAAATACACTTTGGGCAAACAGGGGAAGGAAAAGGAGTTTATTCTGACTCCGCCTCCCCTACTCAGTCTCAACCACTGAAGACAACTGCATATCAATTACCAGCACCTTCTATGAGGGTACGCTACTGGATTCATTGGTTTCGCATTGGTTTGGGCATCTTTTTGTTGCTGTCGATTCTCATGAGCTTAGGGGGCTGTAGCTTAAATGCAGCAACCGTTACTTGGAACAAAGCTGCTAATGTTGTGCCTGCTTCGGTAATTGAACAGGTGATTGTAGAAAATACAGAGTTGAATGCCAAAGTATCTGCTAAAAATATACTGGCTTGGAGTGTGCAAGGAAAAGACGGCAGGTTCGCAGTTTTCAACTTGAATACGCCTGATGTCTGTGGTGCTTTGGGATGTCTGTATACTGGTTACTGGCTCAGAAAGGACAAACCAATTACTCAGGTATTCTTGAGTTACTTGAATCCCAATCTGCCACCAGGTAAGCATTTGTTGTCAGTGGGAGAGAACCGAGGTCAGGCATTACCATGCATTAAGGTACTGCAAACCGAGCAAGAGCAGCTACGTCAATTGAATTTTTGTTTCAATGGCACTGGCTATCAACTTGCTGATAGTCAGCTTTTCACTAATAGTAAAAATTCTCGAAGTTGATAACTCGAAAACAGGGAAAAAACTCTGCCATAGTCTTCTTTGCTACGGCAGGGTATTTTCATGTGACATACTCTCATTGACGCTATAGTTGCATTGGACTATTCCTCATCATCCAGTTCATCGTCTTCCTCCTCAAAATCATCATCGTCTAACTCAGCTTCCAAATCGTCGGTTTCATCGAGGAAGTCGTCATCGTCAATAAGTTGAATTTTGCGAGGTGGCTTGGTCGCTGGTTTGGATTTACGAACGCTTTGAGTTTTGTTCCTATTCTTAGAGGGTGGTAATACTTCCACGTCTACAGATACCGATTCTCCTGGCAAAGCAGGTAGGGATTGAGGTTCATTAAAACCAGCGATCGCATCATGTTGTTGCCAAATTAGGGCTTTAGCTGTGGGCTGACCCAAATAAAATTGAGACAGATTTTCAACGGTGGGTTTGGTGTAATCTACAGTCTTACAACAGTCGTGTTTATTCTTACCTTCGCCCTCTTTGACAGCTTTGAACTCGACTGACAGCACACCTAAGCTACGCCACCTATCGCTTTTACCGCTAAATGGCACTTGGAAATAATCAGCAAAGGTTTTCTCCAAAGAACGGTAAAACTCCTCACGCACTGACTTAAAACTCCAGAGAGCTACATTCTTAAAGCGGACAACGACAGGAGTAGTATGCAGGGGTTGATTATCCTCATCCAGAAACACCAGTGCATGTTCTGAACACACATCCATTGTTCTCTTGTCAAGGTTATGCTTGTATTCATCATAAAGCCCAACGAAAGAACCACCCAAGTCTTCAACATCTGATTTATAACGGATATACTCTGGTACAAAAGCTAAAACTAGTAACCGTGCTTGAGTAATTAAGAGTCCAGTAACATCTTCAGTTAGGGTGACAATGGTTAGTTCGTCCTCCTGTGGCATATCAAGCCAGCCAGCCTTTTCTAGCTGGTCTTCTGGAATTAGAAGTCCGGCGGGTTTGTCATTAACGACAATGCCGTAAGGCAGTAACGGTCGTCTAACTTGGTTATAACTGTCGCTGAGAAGTTCTGGGTCAATATCGTCAATATCAAGGTCTGACAATTGAGTGTTAGGAGCTTTCTTATTGGCTGCTTGAGCTTTGGTATTAGCTTTGGGATTAGAAGCAGCAGTTTTGGCAGTAGATTGATTGGAGCGATTAGAGTTGTTTGAAACCCTAGATTTAACCATTGGACTACATAAATATGATTGCCCAACGCATGAGGCGTTAGCCTCAAAACTTATTTACCAATCGTTGTTTATGAGGCAATTACTCTCCACCACAGATTTAAACTACGCCATCAAATAAAGTATCTTGAATGCTAATTTACAAACTAGCGAAAATATATATGAGGATGAAAGGAGGTTAATCATGAAATTATCACCACTATATATACAGTGGGAGCAAGAGGCTCAAAAGTAAAGGTAACGTATAGTTGTAGAAAATTTATTAACAGTTCGATTTGGTACGCTGGATGAACAATTAGCCACAATTATTCAGCCTATTCTAGAGCTACCTTCACAAGAGTATGCTTCTTTACTGTTGCAGTTATCGAATCTCTCCCGTGAGGATTTATTGGCCAGGTTTAACCCTCTTCTGTCACTCTCCGAAAACATTTGCCTTTTGTAAAATCTAGAGCTTTTGTATAGCAAGCGATTGCGCGATTATTTTCTAATAACAAATACAAGACCTATTTTTTTCTAATAGTATAGCTTGTATTGATTGCCTCATGAGGCTTCTAGCGATCGCCCTCCCGGAAAGTGACAGAAGAGGGTTAACAGCAACCACTCATAAAGCTGTTATGTATCTGACACTCCTCTAGAAATAGAGTTTCTAACACCTCTAAAAAAATGTCCAAAAGGTCAATACTTTAGCTTTCACTTGGTAGCTAAAATTTCTGCTAAATGCCTACTTAACTGCTATGAACATTTACCAGAAAAATCTACCAGACAACCAGATCACTGCTAACTCAACATTAATTGAAGTCTCATCCTTTCAAGCACAAGAGGCTAGCATTGACTTTGGCAAGTTGTTTCAACAGTATAACAATCCCCAAGGTTGGATGATGTTAGGTGGAATGCTCTTCGTTTTACTGTTGTTGCAAATCAGTGGTACTGGTAAGGGAAAAATCACCACTGGTAAAGTCTCCGGTATCAGTGAGAAACTAGCAGCAACTAACCTAGCACTCAAGCAAATCAAGGAGCATAAACACAATAAAGTTACCCTGTGGTCTGGTACTCCTCGCTATTGGGTAAAAGGTAAATGGCGGGGGTTGCTGGCTAACATACAAACTATGCTTGGTGCTGCACCTACAGTTTGGTTTCCCAATGCCGAAAGGGGAACACTGGTAATAGGTGCGCCTGGGTCTGGTAAAACCTACTCAACCATAGACCGGATGCTGGAAAGTGCGATGCAGCAAGGTTTCCCGATTTTACTCTACGACAAGAAGGGCGACCAACTAAGACTTCATGCACCCTTAGCAGCCCGTTATGGCTATAAAGTACGAGTATTTGCCCCCGGTGAACCCTTTAGCGGTGTTATTAATCCTTTGGATTATATGCGTGATGCACGCGATGGGGTAATGGCAGGGGAAATTGGACAAGTGATTAACCGCAATGCTTCCAGTGGTGGTAAAAGTGATGAGTTCTTTGCTAAAGCCGGTGACTTGTTAGCTAAGGCACTTTTACAGTTAGTAAAGGGTTCACCTTACCCAGATATGGCGATGCTGTATGCTGTGTTGCGGTTGCCAAAACTGGTACAGCGTCTTGACCATGCAGTACAGTCAAAAAGGTTGGATGAATGGGTGGCGACTTCGTTTGTGCAATTTTTGAGTGCCAAGGATGCAGAAAAGACTATTTCGGGGATTTTGACCACAGCAGCAGGTACTTTCTCATCTTTCATCCAAGCTGATTTGCTGCGGGCATTTATTGGGAAATCGGACATTCCTACTAAGCTTGAAGGTAGAGAGATGGTGGTGTTCAAGCTAGATGATGAACGCCGCAGTGTGGTTGGGCCTCTGCTGGCGGCTGCAATGCACTTGATGATTGTCGGTAATTTAAGCCGTCCCCGTAAAGACCCGTTGATTATTTCTTTGGATGAATTGCCATCTATAAAACTAGACCGCTTACCGCAGTGGATTAATGAATATCGTTCCAATGGTGCTTGCTTTATTCTAGGTATCCAAAGTTTAGAGCAACTTTACGATATTTATGGGGATAAGATGGGAAGTGCGATCGCTTCTGCTTGTAGTACCCATGTTTTGTTCAATCCTGGTAACTACAAAACGGCTGAGGATTACTCAAAGCGTTACGGTGAGAAGGAAGTGCTGATTAAAAATCGTACCACAGGGCGATCGCTTGGCGGACAAATGAGCCGTTCAATTAGCTGGAGTGAGAATTTGCAAAAAATGCCCGTAATCAGTGCTGACGAAATTTTGAAATTTCCTCAAGGTAAGTGCGTAATTACCAGTCCTGGTTATAGTTCCGAGGGACAAGCTTCTATTCCTTATCCTTTAATTATTCCGGTGTCCAAAGCCGATGAAAAACGGGCGCATGATAGTGAGGCTCTTTGGGACACACAAGTTAAACCTGCTTTAGAAAGTCAGGTGACAATTCCTGATATTAAAACGCTAACACAAGCATTACATGAACGGATTGAGTCAGCAGCGCGGATGTTGCCATTACCAGAAGAAGATGTAGCACCTGCACAGGAGTCTAGTAGTAGCGAACCTGATGTTTTGGACAATTTTACTAGGCGAGTTTATCAAACACCAGGATTGCATTAAATTTTGACACAATATTGTTAGCAAAGCTCCTCGCGGAGCGAGGCACTCCTGTAATTCCCCTGTAATATCATGTTCGGTGAAAGACTTATCATTAAGACCGCAGAGGGAGGCTCTTAAAGCAGGGGGAAGTGCTTTCTTTCATGCTTAACGAGCGCCTGCTACGTACCCGGCTTGATATAAGTCCTGAATTACTTTAGGTAAATATGATTTTGCCAAACTTCTGTCATAAACTTTTTAAATTCTTCCATAATTAGCGGTAAATCACTATCAATTTCTTGGGTTTGTTGCCCATTTGTAATTGAACGAAAGAGACGACGACCTCTACTATCAAAACCAATTTTATCTGCAACTGCCATAAAGATTGAGTAATCTTCTGGTATTGGTAAATCCCCACCTTTGCGCTGAAGAATCAAAAAGCTGGTGATAATTCCTAATCCACATTCTACCTGAAAGTTTTCTGTAGGTAACTGAATGGAAGCAATTAGCAAAGCCATGTCTTCTAATAGCCATCGGCGAAAGTGTGCTTGGTTAGATGAAGACAGAATTCCATTAGATACCAAGATACAGACTATTTCACCAGGTTGCAATTGATTTAAACACTGTTCTACAAATAAGCACTCTTGTTCTACTTGGGTTTTCAACTTGGATGTAATCACGTAGTTTCCATCTCCGTGTTTTATCCATTTATAAGCCATCTCAAATCGGGCTAGTTCTGAATCGGAAGTGAGATTAATTTTGCAATAGGGAGGATTGGCAATGGCTACAGTAGGCAAGGAAATTGGCAGAGGAGGATTACTGACACAATTTTGAAATAGTTGTTGCCATTCAGTAATTTGAATTTCCATCAAAATAAACTTCCTTGCAACATATTTTCTGATTTAGTATTGTCGTATTTGATACCATTAATTAGCAACCTCTTATTTAGCTTCGTTTGACGTGTTGATGCGGGAGTTTCATACTTTAAATTTGGTCGGATAAAAGAAATACCCCTGCCAGTCAGCGTATCTCCGATGACTAAATCTCCACCCAAACTAGGAATAGGCAATGCCAAGTAGGGAGCATAAAGCATGAAGTTTAAACTTGCTATTTTTATTAGTAGTGAATCCCACTCCCAGCCTGTTAAACTGATGGCATAATTGGACATTTCCAATGCTAATCTTCCTGTACCAAGTGCTGGTTCATATATATGAAACGGTGCTATTGCAGCAGAACTGTCAACTGCTGCAATAGCCATTGTCCTGGCTGTCCAAGTAGGAGTAGGATAGAATTTAGCTCTTGATTGCCCGTAACGATTAGCAGCCAACAAATGACCCAAGTAATCGAAGGGACAAGAAATCAAAAGCTTCAGTTCCAATTCTTGAATAAGACGATTACTCGCACCGTTACATCCCTCTGGCTCATGAGGCAATTTAGCAATGCTGGGATGCCCTAGAGCATAAAGTAACCAATCAGTGAAATAGGGAATAAATCTGGAAGGACTGCCATACCCACCTTTAGGAATAGATTGCAGACAGCTTGAGAGCATCTGTAAAACTTGGGGATGTCCTAAGTCTAAAAACTCAGTTTGTGGTATTTCTTTAGGTAGTTCTCCAGTTTCCATTGTCCATCGCCATTGCTCCCACCTACCTTGATATTCATCATCTAATTTCAGTAGTTTTGATAATAGCCATCCATGTTCAAAAGTTGATTTGAGTACCATTGGTGTTATCTGTAATAAGCATTTGCCAATGGCAGAGGCATTAGCCTCTTAAATCTTGACTTCTGGAATAGCTTCTAAATTGACCATTGACGATAACTCAGGAATGACTATGTTTGATTGTGATTTGTTATCTGGAGATTGAGTTAGTAGTTTAATTAACCATTTTTCAGTCTGCATCTGATCCTTTTTATTCCAGCGTACATTTAATCTTTGGGCTGGTTTAACAGGATGTAATGCTAAAACTACGAGTTGTATTTGGTTAGGAGTAACTGAGTATTGTCTAGCCGTAGTCCACAACTTTACCCGGTCTTGCCAGCTTAAGTATGGATGGCGTATAGCCCATTCATAAAGCCTGGGAATACCTTGTTTAAATGCTATATTTGTTAATACTTGAATAAAGTGCTTGTCGTCATTAATTGCAAGAGGTGCAATAACTGGATTATCCACTAATAACTTTTTCCGAGATTTAAAAATTTCCGGTGCAAGTTCCTGTATTTGATCAACCCACTGAGCAATTTGAGGATAGGCATTTAATAAAGGTTCTACAGTCAGTCCTAAAAATAGTTGTTTCATCACCAAAGATAAATTATCTGCAACTATAGAGTCAAAGGCAGAGCGATTTGGATGATATTTTTGACTGGGTAATAGGAGTTGTTGCTGTGTTTTAGTAATTTGTTGAATATCGGCAAGATTAATTACTGGCATGGTGGAGAGAATATAACATCTCTCCAATGCAGCGGTAAGCTGCAAATTAATTACTTCGATTAATCATGCTTCAATACAGATATACAGCGTATTGTGGGTTGCTGGAAGTAGAAAATTTAGTTACAAAGCTATGCAACAATCTGGTATTACTGTTGATAGCTGAAAGTTAATGTAATTAGGCAAGATAGCCAGGGCAACCGTATGTTTAATAGGAGTAAGTTTTTTGATTGAGATTATTAGAGTTAGTGCTACACCAGAGCAAATTGAACAGATGCTACAAGAGTTAAAGTTTTATATTAAGGTAGCGGTAGATATTGAGCGTCGGATTCTGGCTGGGGGAGGTGAAATGCACTTTTACTGTGAACAGGCATTGCTAGAAGATGGTAGTAAGCAGAGCGATATTTGGGCCGCTAGTTTCAGACCTGATACACAACAGATAATCTATGAGTCTATGGTTAATCTCCGTCCCCGACAGAATCGTTCAATGGAAATTATCGACGTTAAAATTAGAGAACAGGTTGCCGCAATTATTATGGAGTTTCTGGTATGAATAGTGGCTTAACTTATGAGCAAGAAACCTTTATGCAAGATAGTATTCCTGTTAGATTGGAAAAATTGGCAACTAATTTAGCACGGATAAGTCAACTATTCAGTGATTATACGCATGAGAATGTGGTCAAAAGCCTGATTAGAGAGACTATGTATTTTCTTGAGTGGATAGCCCCAGATATAGATATTGACAATGCTTTTGAGTTAGCAAACTTAGGAAGGTTTCTCACACGCTGGCTATTTAACTGGGAACAAGCCTGGAATGAGACAGATGCTAAAAACCAGATTATTCAAGAACTTGGTATTTGGTCAGACAGTGTTTTGCAAATGTCAAAATTAACTGCTGTACAACAATCCTAACTGATAATGACTCAATCCCAACCTCCATTACCACAACCCAAACTAGAATCTGCTGGTATTACCTCTGACCAGTATTTTGAATTTACTCCAGAAAAACTAGAACTGAGCAACGGATATTTGGGTTATGGTGGACAAGACCAACTTGGGTTTCATTTGTCTGTTCTCACCAATATGGGATTATTGACAGCAGCTCGACATACAAATTTGTCGCTGTGGCTAGAAGCACTAAAAGGTGTGGTAAGGGAAAAACTACCGACTGTCAACACCCAACCAGAAGTAGCAGAAGCAATGCTCAATCGATTTAATCGAGCGTAGGCGTAGCCCGCCGCAGGCATCGCAGACTTGGAGGCAGTGATTGAGTATTTGGAACAATAAAATCTGGAATTTGAGCGATGTTTACGACGATGCTTGTGTCAAACATCAGGTGCAGCGATAGGCTATGTTTTGTCGGAGGCGATCGCATTTAACAACAGTAATCCCATCTGCTTCAATAAACCAGTATTACCATCAGGGCAACCATGTTGAATTAGACACTTGGCACAGCCAGTATCACAATTACAATCTCGTGCGATCGCTCTCGCAGCACCAGCAAGTTTTGGCAGATGCTTAAACACAGCTTCAGCCGCACCATTACCACCATCACTGGTATCATAGAAATAGCCTGTGTAATTGTTATTTTCCCCCCCTAACTCCTTCACTACCGTAAAATTCACCTGTTTTGGGTCAACTCTAGCCACCAGCTGTAACGCTCTCATAATTTGATGCCCAAAGGTGTGGATAGCAATCAAGGTACTGGAATATTCCCACAACTGTTGATAGCCCGGTGGAATTGGTTCTCCACTGCGGGTTAAATTGGTTCTAGTTTCCAAGGCATTGTGCTGGAGGTATTGCCGCGCATTTGAGCTAATTGCTACTTTGACCATTGGTGCTGAAAATTGAGTACGGAAAGGCTGCTCAAATTTTTCTTCTGATAGGGTTTTCACAATTACAGCTTTGCGTGTGAGTTTGCTACAAAGCGGACAACGACGTTCTTTAGGTAGCGGCTCTTTGTAGTTAAGACACCGCTTGTTCAAACAAGTCTGCTCATACATTTGGGTCATTAAACTGTAACCACTGGTAATGTGCTTAACTTCACCAAAACTAAGTTCCAGGGTTAAGTATTCCTGACAGTCATCAACATCACTGACTTGAGAAAACAGCAATGGTAACTTCACCGGATCTGTTAGCACTGTTAGGCTACTGGTTTCTGATTCTGTAACTGCAACTGTAAACAGTGAGCTATCTGCTGTCTGTTTTAATATTGCTTGCTTGCTGTTCAAGTCAAGGGAGATGCACTGATAAGTCAGCATTCGTCCATTGGTATCTTGTCGTTTGTAGATGGCTTGGGGATGGACTTCCCGGTGAGCAATATCTTCTGAGATTTCCTCTAGTTCTTCCCCAGATTCTGCATCTACTAGTTTGATGGTAGTTTGGGATAAGCCACCCCGAAAGTTAACATCTTTATGGGGATAGCCTTTTGCCCACAGTCCATTACGACCTTTATTTAGATGCCCTTGGGCTAACAGGAGTTTTGCTACCTCGTAAGCTGCTGTGCCAAAGTAGTGCTTGATTTTATTAGTAGGAATACCAGTTTCTGCGGCTGCACACATCAAATGTTTAGCAGCAAAGATGGGATATTCGTCATTAAAGAACACTTCCTCAGCTTCTGGCGATACCAGCATTTCTGGATGTTCTGCTACATAGCAGTCTATGGGATTGAGAGCATTGGGAAGCAGCACTGTTAGTCCAGGTTGTGAACGTCCGGCGCGGCCACTGCGTTGCTGGTATGCCATTTTGGAACCAGGCCAGCCACGCAAAATGCAACATTCTAATTCTGGTAGGTCAATTCCAGCTTCTAATGCTTCTGTGGCAATAATCCACTTGATCGTGCCAGACTGGAGTTGGTCAACTACTTCTGCCCGACGCTCGGAAGTGATACCACTGTAGAATGCGGCTACTTGGTTTGATTTGAGTAATTCTGTTAGTTCCCGCACGCTGCGACGGGAGTTACAAAAGGCGATACCTGATTTACCTTGATTGAGCAAAAATTGAATTATCCGAGCGGTATCACCAGTCAGATTGTAACTGGGCTGAGTGACAATTATTTGTCTAGATGGTGAAGCTGCTCCACTTTTGCGAATCCAAATCAGGGGTTTGGGGTTGAGTTTAGTTGGTTTTAAGCCGGAGATTTTCAGAGCCAGTTGTTTAGGATTACCACAAGTGGCACTCAGGAAGATAAATTGCAGTTTCTTGGAGTCACCACCGTAATGATCTACTGCTAGTTTAATGCGACGAATCAGCCAGGACATATTTGCGCCATAGCTACCGGAGAGGGTGTGAGCTTCGTCAATCAGTATGTAGCGTAATCGCTGATAAAAGTTTGCCCAATGCGCGGATTTCCAGGCTTGCTTGAGTTGAAAGTGGATTAATTCTGGTGTGACACCTAAAATATGCGGTTCACTCTTGAGGATTTGTTCTCGTTTTTCTGATTTGACATCTCCAGTGATCATTGCCAGTATAGGTCTGGATTGTGTTGGTATGGTAGAGAGTAGTTCAGAGATTTTGTGAAACTGGTCTAGTGCTAATGCTCGTAGTCCATAAAATGCTAATGCTCGATGTTCTTGATTTATACAACCTTCCAGAATGGCGGGGTATGTGCTGAGAGTTTTGCCACTGGCTGTGGGAGAGGTGAGGATTAAACTTTTACCTTGTCTAATTGCTTGTAAGGCTTGAAGTTGGTGAGAGTAAAGTTGGGTGATTCCTAATGAGTGAAGTGCTTTAATTAGTTTATTTGGTAGGTCATTAGGGATATTTTTCAGATTAGCTTCTTTGGCAGGGATAGTCTGTTGCCAGAGTAAATCTTCACCAATAAATTCAGTAATATCTGTTGGTTCAGTAAGATGGTTATTTGAGTTGGAATTTTCTGTAAGGGGTGTACGAGGTGGTGTCCAAAAGCTTTGTAGCAGGGCATTATAGTTGGGCGTGGTCATGGCAGTGTTTTTCGCTCATTGCCCTAAAAAATCCCCCATTGGGGGAGTGATACCGAGGTAGGGTAAGTCTTTATTGTCATTTTTACAACTCTGGGTTGTTTTAACCTGGGCATAAGAATATTCAGTACACAGTGTAATATACAAAACTTATCTCACGGTTGATGGTTAACAAATAAATTAGTCTGAACTCCGATTGACATTTTGTCTTACCAAGCGTAAGATTATCTTACCAAACGTAATATAGTGTGCTGCACTATGACCCCAGAAAATGTAAAGGTCAAGCTGATAGAAGTGTTTCAAGAAATGCAGACTGATTGCGGGTATCAAGGGCAACCAATTACGGGAACAACCTGTCCTTTCAATGATTTAGGGTGGTTTGACAGTTATCTATGTCTTGCTGCTATTACTATGCTGTCTACTGAACTGAATGTAGACATTCCAAACGATGTAAACATTTTTCTTTCAGAGGATGGCACGCAGCGACTCACTATCAACGAATCAGTTGATGTAGTTTGTGAAATCGTCAGTAAAGGGAATCAAAAGAGATGACTGAACTAAAAGACAAAAAAGCAATTATCGCTTCTCGCATTCGGGAAGCGCGTAAAATGGCTGGTCTCTCTCAGGCACAAGTAGCTAAAATTCTTGGACTGCATCGACCCTCTGTTTCGGAAATAGAGGCCGGGAACAGAAATGCTTCTGCTGAAGAGATAGCAAAACTTGCAGAAATTTTTGATGTAAGTGTGTCATGGCTATTTGCTGAGGGTGTGGATAAAGTCGATATTCATGACAATAAACTTCAGCTTGCTGCTCGGGAACTCCAAAAGCTGAAACCAGAAGATTTAGACCGACTGTTAATATTACTTGCTTCAATGCGAACAGGGAGAGACAACCTGTGATTAGTAATATTAGTTACTTTGATACCAAGTGTAGGAAAAAATCTGTGGCTAATCAGAAGCAAGAATTGGCTAAACAGGCCATGCGTAAATCAATCGAAATTCGGACAAAAGCTGGTTTAGACCTCAAAAGTCCAATTTGTATCTATAACTTATGCGACAAACTTAACGTTAAAGTTCGATTTGTTGACATCAGTATGGAAGGTATGTATCTAAAAGAAAATGAACCACAAATATTACTTTCCGCGTTACGTCCTTTTACTAGGCGTAACTTTACCTGCGGTCATGAACTCGGACATCACGTTTTTGGACACAGTTCAACCATTGATGAACTGATAAAGGATTCGGAAAAATCTAAACCTTTTTATCCTGACGAGTTTCTGGTTGACTCCTTTGCAGGTTTCTTACTCATGCCGACTTTGGGCGTAAGAAAAGCATTTACTTCTCGTGGCTGGGATATTTCTTCAGCAACACCAGTTCAGATTTTCACAATTGCCTGTAGTTTTGGTGTTGGGTACGAGACTCTGATCAATCACATGACTTATGCGCTAGAAATTATTAATCGCACCAAAGCTGAGTTACTTCTCAAATTTACACCCAAATCTATCCGCCAAGAAGTTATTGGTTTTTCATCAACAGAGCCGTTAATTATTGCTGATAAAGATTGGTCAATGACTACACTTGATGCTGAGGTTGGAAGTTATCTTCTTCTACCAAGCACAGCAGAAGCAACGAATGAAACTATTAATTTCCAAGAAAATCACCCACAAGGTCGTCTCTTTCGAGCTAACCGTCCTGGGATTGTGCGTGTCTACTGTCCTGATGCTGATTGGGCAGTTCTTGTGCGGATTTCTCGTTATCAGTTTGTTGGATTAAGTCAATATCGCCACCTTGAGGAGCAGGAAGATGAGTAATAGTAGGCCTCTCCTTATTGATGAAACAAACCTTTCTTATGCTTGGTGTCGTGCATTCCTGCACATTATCGATCATCCTGGCAATGAAATTTCACCACTAATAATAAGCTTAACAGGCTTTAATAAAGGTATTCCCAACGAAGATCAATCTATTCGAGATGCACTAGATAACTGCCTTAAAAATAACAGCGAACAAAGTATCCACACAGTTGCAAATACAATTTTCCCGGGTTCTTTATGGAGGCATTCTAAATATGACCGGAAAAAATTCTTTGAAACTTACATTGATACTTTACCAAGAATTAAGGCTCTTGCTAAGTCTAAAAATAGACGTGGACTTTATTTTGAAAGGTTAATTGCTTTTGGTTCAGAATCACATCATTTCAACCAACTAGAACACATTATTTCTGAGTACACATCGCGCTCAAATGTTAGAAAAAGTATGCTTCAAGCTTCAATTTTTGATCCTGCACAAGATCATGTTTGTGATCCATACCTTCCTTTTCCTTGTTTGCAACACGTCAGTTTTGTACCTAACAATGAAGACAAAACTCTTGTTATCAATGCTTTCTATGCCACTCAACAGCTTATTAATAAAGCCTACGGTAACTACTTGGGGCTATGCAGATTGGGACATTTTATGGCTCATGAAATGGGATTGATACTTGACCGGATGAACTGCTTTGTAGGTGTAGAAAAATTACAGAAAATTGGTACAAAAACAATTGGTAAGAAATCGCCAATTCTCACTCCAGTTATAGATGCTGCTAGAAATACAACTAGCAAGTGGCAAACATA
Organism: Calothrix sp. FACHB-168; assembly: GCF_963889195.1. Lineage (NCBI taxonomy): Bacteria > Bacillati > Cyanobacteriota > Cyanophyceae > Nostocales > Calotrichaceae > Calothrix > Calothrix sp. FACHB-168. Next base: position 72,362 of record NZ_CAWPNJ010000027.1, on the reverse strand, counting down.
AAAATAGATAAAATATATCTTTTGTTTGCGTAGATAAGCTTAACAAAAGCTTTTTACGGACAAGAGTCATTCACTAATTTAGGGAAACAGAGATGTTTCTTAAGAGAAATAAAATGGTAACAAAACGTCAGAAACAGTCCAGCGAAAATACTGGACAGGACAAACAATTAAGTCTTGATATTGGCAACAGTGGCGAAAAAGCAATCTCATCACCAGTCATTATTTCACATATTTCACCCATAAAGCCTACAGTTGTATTCAATACTTATTGGCAGTTCGCTGCGGAACGACAAAAGATTTTTTTCAAAAAACTAGAAAATGCACCAATGCCTTGGACTGATGATCCAATTCTTTCTACATACAAGTTTACAAACGCTTATCGTGCAAGTGATCGTACAAGCCAGTATTTAATACGCAATGTTATCTATCGGGATGATCTACCATCTTCAATCAATGAAGTATTCTTTAGAATTATCCTCTTCAAGATTTTTAACAAAATTGAAACTTGGGAGCTTCTAGAAAATAATATTGGTCACATTACTTATGCTGACTATTCATTTGAACGCTACGATAAAATTCTCACAGAAACCATGCAGTCAGGTCAGACCATCTATTCTGCGGCCTATATCATGCCATCGGGTGGTAAAACATTTGGATATACTACAAAACATCGCAATAATCTTAAGTTGATTGAGAAGATGATGGCGGATAATCTGCCACAGAAACTCGCAGAGTCACGAAATATGCACCAGGGTTTCGATTTACTACATAGTTATCCAACTATTGGCGATTTTTTAGCATATCAGTTTATAACTGATGTTAACTATAGCGAGATTACTAACTATAGCGAGATGGCATTTGTCGTTCCTGGTCCTGGTGCGCTTGATGGTATCCGCAAATGTTTTCTTGATTTAGGAGGCTTAAACGAACCAGAAATTATTAAATTTATGGCAGAGCGACAAGAATTAGAATTTGAGAGGTTAGGACTCAATTATCAGTCACTTTGGGGACGTAAACTGCAATTAATTGACTGCCAAAATCTATTTTGTGAGGTAGATAAATATTCTCGGATGAAACACCCTGAAATATCAGGAATATCAGGAAGAACTCGTATAAAGCAAAAGTATTCAGTTAACGTACAACCAATTAGTTATTGGTATCCACCAAAATGGAAAATTAACCAAACTATAGAAGAATATACAAAAATTCAAGCTTCTGGACGATCTAAATCTAATTACAATCTCAGGGTAAGGAGTGAATGATGGATTTTTATGCATATCAACAACAAGCACTGAAAACAGATCAAGTTCCTGCTAAAAATGGAGATGGAATAGTAGTTCCTCTGCTGGGTTTAGTAGGCGAGGCTGGCTCACTCCTGACTGAATATAAAAAACATCTTCGAGATAAAGATGCCCATAAACTTTTCAAAGATTGTGTTGCGGAAGAGTTAGGAGATTTACTTTGGTATGTTGCTAACGTAGCAAGTAAGTTTGATCTGGATTTAACAGAAATTGCACAAAGTAATTTGAATAAATGTCGTGACCGTTGGGGAAGAAGAGATTTAGCACAAACAGATGGTGAAAATACAGCATACCTATTTGATAATGACTTTCCAGAATACGAGCGTTTTCCACGAAAAATTGAAATAAATATTACTGAAGAAACCGAAGATAACTCAGTAAAAGTGAGAGCATTTATCAATGGTAAACAAATTGGAAATTACCTCACTGATAACTCATATTCCAGTGATGGCTACCGCTTTCATGATGTTTTTCATTTGTCGTATGTTGCCGTTTTAGGTTGGTCGCCAGTTATTCGGAGTAGCCTAAAACTTAAGCGAAAAAGCAATCCCCGCACCGACGAAGTTGAAGATGGCGGTCGGGCAGTAGCTATTGAAGAAGGCATATCAGCACTCGCGTTTAGCTATGCCAAAGATCACGGGTTTTTGGAAGGAATTTCAGAGATAGATGAACAACTATTGAAGATCATTAAAAATATGACTCTCGATTTAGAAGTTTCTATGTGTTCACTTGGTGATTGGGAGAAGGCAATTTGTATGGGCTATGAAGTCTGGCGACAAATAGAGAAAAATCGAGGGGGTATAGTCGTTATTGATATGGATGCAAGTTTTATAGGTTATCAAGCAAAATAAATCTAGAAACAGAGTGATAGGAAAAATATCATGTAAGAGGCTGAGGCTTTGGATTTAGAGATTAAAATAGAGTTAGTAAAGGTAGAGTTTACTTGATTAGGAGGTTCTATGATGACTTTACAAGAAATTATTAATTCTATTGAAAGTTTGCGTACAGAAGAACTGGACTATTTGTTTGAGTTTCTCCGTAAAAAAAAGGAGGAATCTAGAGGGGATAATTTTTGGGAGGGATTACAAAAATTTAGAAGCGTAATCCAAAGCGAGGGGATTATCTTTACTGATGATGATTTCGCTGATTTACGAGAGCGCAGTGTGGTCAGAGAAATTGAACTATGAGCTTGAAATACTTACTTGATACCAATATTCTCAAGAGAGCCAGCACGTCCTATTCCTAAAATGAGAAACGTAACTTATGAAAATTATGTTAGATACTAATATCATTATTAGTGAATTTGGATTTTAGATTTAAATCAAATATACAATCCAAAATCCAAAACTCTCAGTCAACTTTATGTTGATTAAGTTAACTTAAATAACCTGCTAACACTAAGAATTATTAGCAGTAAATCCTTACTTTCAGCACCTCTCTTGATAGACATCTCCAAATCCAGCATCATAGTTACTGCCTTAGCTAAAGCATTGATGCTTGTATTTGCTACCTCCTGACGCAAATAGTAAATGCGATTAGGATTGCTGATACTGCAAAGTTGAGCTAATTCACTATCTTTCTTAATCCCAGAAACGATCGCAGATTTAACCCACAGCCAAGTTCTAAACTGCGTTAGGAGAGTAGCAACAATTACCATTAATGGTTCCGATCGTGACAGTAAATCATCCAGCAGGTGCAAAACTTGATTGCTTTCTCCTTGGCGAATAGCAGATGCCAGTTGTAGGCTATTCTGAGTCTGACATGGCACTAACTCTTTTACTTCTGCAAGCTCAAGTTGTCTGCCCTTACCATAAATATACAGTTTGCGTAACTCTGTGGCTGCACGGGTCATGTCGTTACCAATTGCTTCTGCTAGATATTCCACTGCACCCTTTGACAGCACCAACTTGATTTTTTTAGCCTGAGTACTGATCGCCTGTTCAATTAAATCATTACGCCAAGCTGGTATCAATGGAAACTCAAACAACTTGGCATACTTGACAATATGTTTGTAAACCTTCAGCCGCTTATCTACAGTGGTGGCGACAAACACCAGAATTGTGAATTCAGGCACTTGAACAAGCTGCTGCAAAGTTTCCAGCTCAGTATCACCCCACTGCTTGAGGTGGCAATTTTCCACAATCACCAGTTTTTTACCATCAGTCAAGGAACGAGTGCGAGCTACACTGATAGCTTGGTCAAGGCGATCGGCTGGAAATCGGTGATAGCAAAGTGTGAGCCATTGAGCATCAATCTCTGCTTTGTATTGGTTTAGCTGTTCCTGAATAGCGTGTTGGTCGTCACCTGTCAGCAAGACAATCATGCTTTTACCCTCCCATTACTGCTCTTATTGGCAGTTTTAATTAACACAGTCATTGGTTGTTGACTTTGGGTAGCTCGTTGCAGCATTTTAGCGATCGCCTCTTTACTACTTTCAAACTTATTCAAGTAAGCTGGTGTAACCTCTAAAATTGCCTTTTCATCTTGCAATTTAACGAGATTTGCATGAGCCAACAGCTTTTGATTGCTGGGTTTAGCCGTATCCATCACCTGCTGCCAAATTTGAGCCAGGTTGGCGGTATTGGCTGCAACTGCTGGTAACAATTTGCCATCATGCCCTTTGTCATCTACAGGTTTAGCAGTTAGCGTCTTGGTTGCACTGACAGGCAATAAACTGGGTATCAGGTTCAGTAAGCAAACTTCTAGCCACACAGCAGCATTTACTGTGTACCGCAGATAGTTTTCTGCTTTTTGTAACTCTGCTAAGGACAAATTCAGCGTCTCGAAATTCCAGTGATTTGCTAAAACCTTGAGTTGAGCATAGCTAACACAACTAGTCAGCAGGGATTGCTCTTTGGGTGCAGATTTGATAATCAGTAAATCTCGATATGTTTGCAGTAAGTTGGAGAGAATCAATTTGGGCGTTTTACCAGAGTCCACTAGAAGTCTTGCTACTTGCAGCAAGTTAAAGGTGTTGTTGGTGGATATTGCCTGTAAAATTGACATTAATTCTGTTTCTGTCACACCACCAGCGATTTCCATGACATGATTGGCAGTGATATCTTCATCTAAAAGACTCACCTGACCCAGTAATTGCAGTGCATCCCGCAATCCACCATCGCTGAGTTTTGCGATCGCTGTCAGTGCCTCCTCATCAATAGAGATAGATTCTGCATCTGCTACAATACGGAGGTGCTGCACAATTGCCTGAACAGACAAAGTGCGGAAATTAAACACCTGACAACGGCTGACAATGGTAGGTAACACCTTGTGCAATTCTGTTGTGCAGAGGATGAAAACAACATGAGGTGGTGGTTCTTCAATAGACTTAAGTAAAGCATTGAAGGCGTTACCAGTTAGACAATGGCACTCATCGAGAATAAAAATCCGGTAACGTCCTGCAACAGGTGCTAAGGTACTGCGCTCAATTAAAGCACGGGCATCATCTACACCATTATTAGAAGCAGCATCAATTTCACTAACATCTAGGCTATTACTGGTTTCAATTGAACGGCAGGATTGACAAACACCACAAGGTTGGTCAGTTGGTTTTTTAGTGTTGAGGCAATTGAGGGATTTAGCAAATATTCGAGCAGTTGAGGTTTTACCTGTGCCTCTAGAACCTGTGAATAAATAAGCGGGTGCAATTTGCAGGTATTTGACAGCATTAGTCAGAGCAGTTTTGATGTAGGGCTGTCCAACTAATTCGGCTATTGTCTGGGGTCGATATTTTTGATGTAGGGCGACTGTAGACATAGGATTCATTAACCTTAATTTGTCGCCCTTACCCCTGTTAAGGGGGTGTAATTTTGAATCCAAAGTAGGCTGATTTGCTCAACCGTTTCCAGTAAGATTTACCAATACCAAAAGTTGAGTACACCTAATTATTTAAACGTTGAAACAGGTGGATAAATTTATTGAATTTATAACCGAGCTATAGCACTTTTAGAATTCATATCCTTGGCTCATAAAACGCTAATTTTATCTTTTTTAGCTGCCTCCTTAAGCAGTAGCGAATTCTGTTAAACCTCGTTTACTGGGATGATGGAAACCCAAAACAATATCGGCTTGGGGTATTCCGGCTGATAGCAAATCATCAACAACGCATAAATTAGTTGCATCTTCTTCCACCCAAACTTTGCCGTTTTTAATGCAGAGATAGATGATAATATACTGGATCTGCTTTTTGTCATCCCAGCCAAAACGAAACCAAAGATATTGATCTCTTGTTTCATCAAAAGCCAAGCGATCGCTTACTTCAACTCCCGCATCTTTTACAACTTGAGTCTTAGTAGTTTCGTAATACTCAGTCAATATTTTCTTGATAGCATTGCGATATTGGTCTAGCTTATCCATTGCCGAATTTCCTCCTTTTCTGTATTTACAACTATTAACAGCAGGTGATTTTCATTAATAACTGCTTGTTTGGTATTTTGGCGGCAAATAGTTGGATATTTACCGCCAAAATGCACAGTTTCTATTTGTCAAAATCGAGGATTTTCGTTTATATTGTCCAGTTTTGTCCAGAGTTGCTCAAATCCCCGTCTAAAATAAACACTACTCGTATCCAAAACAACCTACAAAACTTCAAGATTGCGGTTAACATTTATTAAGTATTTAGAGTGTACAGTGGCAATAAGAATTGACGCATTTCCATTTGCAGTTCTGGATTTAATCTATCTCCATAAGGAACCAACATGGCAGGATGATCTGATTGTTGCAAGTGCATTTTGATAGCGGAACTAGGAATTGCTTTGGCTGCTTCTACTAAATACTTGAGGTTAAACTGGATATTCAATGACATTTCTGATGGTAGATGAGCAGCAATAACCTGATCGCCTTTGCCAAACTCCCGTTCAATTGATAATCGTAACTGCTGCAAACTTCCATCAAACTGTAAATAAATACCTTTCTCTTTTTTATCTGTTAACACAGATAAGCGTTCCAGTGCTTTGACTAAGAATGCTTTTTCTAGGATTACTTCTCGGTCAAAGCTAAATCTTGCCAATAGCTGTTCGCAGTCAGGGTAAGTTCCTTCCAGACATTGACATCTGAGGATAATATCTTGCCAAGCAAAACCCAAGCGATTACTTTGGGCATCATACAACAGATTAATGAATTCGACAGAATCATCCAAGTTACGCACTAGTTCCTTGAGGACTTGACCAGGAAGAGTAAATTGGATTATTTCTTCAGATTCTACTTGTTTGCGGGGTTTTCTACCTATTCCTTGAGTTGAAAGTTCAGTGGTTGCGACTCGATGCCCATCAGTACCAATAAACTTTAACTTCTCCTGTGCAAGTTGGATATGAACTCCGGTCAAAATATATTTATTTTCATCAGTGCTGACAGCATAAATTACACCTTTCAAACCATCTTTGAAAACTGTTTTTGGCAGAGGAATAGGAGTAGCATCAATTGTAGAACTAGGTGGAAACTCTTCAGCACTAATGCCTCTAATTTCATATTTTCCATCAGCATCAGATAAACTGAGAGAGCAGATTTTTGTTTGCTTCTCCTCATCAATAAGCTGTATAATCTGAGTCTGACTACTGAGGCTAATATTACCATTAGGGCAATGCTTAACTATCTCAAATAGCATTTCCACTGGCGCAGTAATTTCACCTTTGAGTAAAACTTGGGCTTCAAAACTTGCCTGAATTGTTAATGCTAAATCAGTAACAGTTAAATGTATCTGTTGTGTTTCGATATCAGCAATGATTAGAGCATTAGCAAGAATCGGATGGGTAGGTTTAGCTGGGGTAGCACAACTAACTAAAGAGAGTGCATCGTGAAATTTAGTTTGTGAGCAGATTACCTCCATTCCTGATTCTATAAGTGGTTGAGAGTTTAACTCTGATTTGGCAGAACGTTTATTAGTACGCTTATTTAAGATAGGCTCAGTTGAAGTATCAGCATCAGGAGATGTAAATTTTTTCTTTTTACCTGTAGATATTTCTGGGATATTTGCTGATACCTCATTTTCGCCTTTAGGAGTAGCTACACTTGTTTTTTTGGTCTGATTGGCAGGCTTTACCCTTTGTTTCGATGCTGTTTGAGTCATGATAATTTATTTCTGGTTGCGTCATTGTTAGAAAGGTGACTGCGATAGCAGAAAATAAAGGATGTGAAGTTTTGAATCAGATACTTTTACTCTGTGATACATACGAAAGTTTACTGATATATCCCATTTAACCGCTCTCAGGTAAGCCTTTATTCTAATCGTAGCTTTCGGAGTATCAGGCTCCGCTCCTGAATTATTAAGTTCTACAAATGCCTCCAAAAGTTCTTTCCAATGCTTTTTAAACTGATAACTTTGCTTGTATTGCCAGATTCTTCTGTAGTGTTATCAACCAGCACAGAATCAGTTTCCAACAAAGAGTTTAGCAGTGATAGTTGATGTTCAACATCTGCCACATCGCGGTATATTCGAGACGGGTCTATTTTCATTCCTAAAGGTGTAGGAACGATTTTTAAATATTGGTTTAATGCCTCTAGATAATTTCTATTGGCAAATTGTCTTTGTGCTACATAAGGGCGCAAAATCTCCAGTAATTGGATAGCTCTTTTGATTTCTAGAGAATCAGAAGTACTATCAATTTGAGGTTGGCTTTCTCGGTAGCCTTTCATTTTCTTCTCAGCCACGAGATTGTGGAATTTAGAAACTGCTTGTTGAGCATTACCGAAAGAGTGAACTTTTTGCTGAGATTTGTAGCCTACCCTACCCCACTCAACAGTTAGATTGCTTTGCTCAACTTTTGCACTCCAGAATTTGTTACTGTTCTGAGCCGCATCTACAAATATTAAGTAAACTTCCATATTTTTGACCTGATTCAGAGTAGACTATTGCCATGTCAAATGAACATCTCAACAACAGATATTCATTTGATAAAAGCTTCAAATTATGACTAATTGGGCAATACCTAATTAGTAAAAATTCAATGTGGAGTAGTTTCTTTCATTTTGGCGTTCCTGCTTCTCCTGTCGGAGACGCTACGCGAACGGGTGGCCGTAGACATCGCTTCTCTTCTTAGGCTGTGCCAACGAGACGCTGTTCGCGATGGGCTACGCCCCGCTGGAAGCGATCACTCACCGCAGAGATCGCTTCTTGGTCTTACAAGAAGCGCATTTATCTAATTAGTACGGAATCTAGAAGTACGAAGACCTTTCTTAGACACCTGCACAGGACTGGAAGCTGGTCGCGCAATCTTTGACCAAGATTGCATCCGCTCAACAGCAGCAGCATCTTGAACAGCTAAAGGGGTGATATTTTGCTGGCAATTTTCTAAATCAGCCAGTGTGACCTGCTGAGGTCTTCCCTCATCGAAAGCCAGTAGAGCTGCTTCTGATGCCAGGGTTTCTAACTCAGCACCACTAAACTTGTCGGTGCTAGCAGCGATCGCCTCTAGATATTCCTGCGGAACTTCTATACCAAACCGTTCTAAGTGAATTTTGAGAATCTGGCAACGTTCCAACTCAGTAGGCAGGTCAACGAAGAAATTCTCATCAAACCGCCCTTTCCTCTTGAACTCAATAGGCAGCGCTGTTGGGTCATTACAGGTTGCCACCACAAACACCCCCGCCGTACACTCAGACATGAAAGTGAGTATATTCCCCAGAATCCTTTGTGAGACTCCAGAGGTGTCGCCGTTAGCTGAAAGTGCTTTCTCAACCTCATCGATCCACAAGATACAAGGTGCGATCGCTTCAGCAGTCTTGAGTGCGCGGCGGACATTGCCCTCAGATTCTCCCACCAGACTACCAAGCATTGAGGCAATGTCTAATTGCAGCAGTGGAAGATTGAGTATGGTTGCAATGTTTTTCGCCACTATCGATTTACCTGTCCCTGGTGGCCCTGCTAGTAGCACTCCTTTAGGTTGGGGTAGATTTAGCGATCGCGCTTCTTGAGAAAATAATCGGCGGCGGCGTTGCAACCAATCCCGCAATAAATCCAAACCACCAAAGGGTATAGTCGCCGGTTTACCTAATTCGATACTCATTTGAGCCAGTAGGCGGGTTTTGTATTCGACAACCAAGGGAATAATTGTAGTATCGATTACTATACCTTTAGAAGTTAATCGCTCCTTAACAGTGAGCCGGAGAAAGTCGCTGATTTCCTCTAGTGTCAAGCCTAATGCTGCTCTTGCCAAAGTTTCTTTATCTTCAGTGGTGAGAGATATGGTAAAAGTTACCTCTTGCTCACTGGCAGATTCTTGCAAGTACAGTAAATATGATTCTAAGTGGTCTTGAATTTGCTCAATGCTGGGCAAAGGAACTTCACAGCAAGGAATTAGTCTCAGCAGGGATTCGTGCAGTTGAATGTTTTGACCTAAAAGCACAATTCGCTTTTCAGTCGGTTTGAGGCGATGGTACAAATTTTTTACTCTAGTGAGGACTTCCCAACTCAATTGCAGGGAGTTTTTACCCACAAAAGGGTGAACATCTCCCAGGATAAAAACCCCATTACCGCCGAAATTGTTGATGTACTCGAACACATATATTAAAGGGTCTATGTGAGGCGGCTTTTTATACGTTTCGACTGATTTGAACACCAGTCCACCGTCGTCAGCAATCAGACATTGCTCTAAGGCGGAAACTCCCAAATTCCAGAAGTATACAGGACTGTTAAGTTTGTCCATCACTTCAGTAGTTAACCACTGAATGATAGTGGCTTCTTCGGGGGACAGAACATCTATTGCCACGATGGGTATTTGAGAATCAATGGTGGTAATCAAGTTTGATAGTTTCATTGTTGCGAATTTTGGTCGGGTACAGGAGAAAGTTTTTCGTGAGTGGTAACAAGATGCACGACTACTTCGTAAACTTCGGCATCGCCGTTAAACACTTCAGCAACTCCAGAAGAATTTGGATGAGCAATGGCAGAAATTAGGGCATTGACTAAAGCGCACAATCCCTCTGCATTTCCTTTGATAATTACTGGTTCCCGCGCTCTTTTTGAGGGGTAAATATGGAGCATCGGATAATCTTCAGGTAATTCGCTCATAGAAAAATTGTGCGGGGGGATTTTCCTCGTCCCCCCATCGAATGTTTATTGGTGGAATGACACAAAGACAAGGAAGAATTATTAAAGTCCCCTATCTTCTTTGTCTTTCCACTTTCCCTTGTCATCATTTATTGGCGTTGCATAAATGCGGGATGATTTATCTCACGCTCCAGACGCAGAGAGAATAAGGAGTTTTAAATTTCAATACGTAAAATTTCATCCCATAATTCAGCAATGCCCATTTATTGGTACAACTGTTGTTGATGAGTAATCGAACTACGAAGCTGTTGCTGAAATTCTGGTTTGTAAGTGCGATCGCCTTGCACTATACCTAAAGCTTCCTCAAAGGGTTGGGTTGCTTCTAGGCACGACAATCCCTCAAATCCCTCGGCTTCTATTTTCACTTCACCTGTAGCAGTGTCAAAATGTATCAATATTTCCCGTTCCATAAATTATCTCCGAACTTGTTGAGTTTGCTGGTGTGCTGAAAATGCAAGGCGCAGAGTATGTACCTGACCGTTGGTTTCTTCTGTGATGGTGCATTCTCCTAGATGTTCTTGTAACTGGGCTGCTTTAGCGCGAACCATCTTCTTGCCATAGGCTTGTATTAGGGTGTGAGAAAAGAAGTTTTCTCCTAGTCGGGGTACAGTTTCATAGGCATCATGGATGAGTTGATACACCCCTGCCTCTTGATCCCACCTAAACCCGATATCTGCGCGGACACTTAAACTACGGCCAGGGACAACAATCTCAGCACTTTTCCCCTGGGAGTCGTCGTAATAACCTCTCAGCGATTGTGGTTTTTCATAAACTTGGACAGTAAGCTGCAAATCTTGTAGAGCTTGTACTAAACATTCACGGTTAGTTAGTTTTGTGGTGACAGTTGAAAAGTGCGACATTTCCTACCTCTAAATACTGTGGACTGGTAAATTAATGGGAACAGTGGTGATAGACAAGGAAGCAAAAAGTTCCTACCTATCACTTCCCCTTTTAAGTGCGTAGCAAGCTTGGGAAGTGTGGGCGTATTGTCTTCCTCTTCAACGCCACTTGACGCCAGTCGCCTCAAGTCGGGAAACCCGCCCACCGCAGTGGCTCCCCCACACCTCGGTTTCAATCAACGACGATACAGACACGTTCTCGATTGTTTTTTCTAGCGAAGTTTGAGAGACATCGCTGTAGCTTTGGTTAAGCCCATACCCTCATCACTTGCTAATCGTTGGAGATGGCGTTGTTCATCCAAAAGCTTGGAGCAAATTTCATCCATTCTTTCCTGCAACTGAGAACGCCCTTGTGAATCCAGCTTTTTGGCATCCACAGAAGCGTTTTCGAGAACATTTTCTAGATGAGTCATCATTTGTCCAAGGCTGCTACCTGCTTCAAAACTGGCGTTAGCCAAAAGCACTTGGACTTTTTTGAAATGGCGTTCCATCTTCTTCTTGAAGTTGACTGGCTTGCGTCCTGGTTCCCAATTGCTCAAATCTTCGAGCAACTGGGCTGCTAGTTGTTCACCGAGAGCGATCGCTGATTCCCTCAGTGTTTGTTCTAAATTTCTGTCATACTGTTCGATAAACCGAGTTATTTGCCCTAAGCATTCAGCTTGTTTCTCGGACAATTGTTCACTGATGGCGGGAATAATGACAGGACGACCAATTACTACTTGTAAATAGTCCTCTAGTTCCTCTAAACAGGGAAAAGCTTTGGCTAAGTTCTGCTTAACTTCTTGTTGTTGTTCTACAGATAACTGCCAAGCATTGAGTGAGAGAAATTTGTCAATACGTTCTTGATAATCTGTGTACCCCTTTTCATACTCTTCTTTTAGTTGAGTGCGTAAAACAGGTGCAATCTTATCTCGAATTTCGATTAGTTGATTCCAGACCAAGGGCGCTAAGTCTATAGGACAAATCCAATCACCATTGTCATAATTCATCCATTCTTGAACTGAAGTAATTTCTTGCCTTAATTGGTTTGCTGCTTCGTCCAAAGCTTTGAAAACTTTGATGCCCTTTAAACCAACTTCTGAGCTTGTGACCTTTACTAAGTCAGATTCTTGTTCATCTTGAGAATATTTGAGAACATCTGTCCATTTTGGAGCATTACTCTTAGTTGTCTTCTTTAACTGAATCTTGAAACGGATGCGAGTTTTATTCAGCTTAGAGAAGTTATATCTTTCAACAACAGCGTCTTTCAGAAAGGTTTCGCTTGAATTAGTAATCACTGAGTTTACCACATTCACTAGGAACAATAAGATTTATTCACTTCAGTAAAATAAAGCGTAAGCTTTACCTTTTCACCACTCATTTGGGCTATAATTTTATTCATACAAATCATTTAAATGCTTACTAAATATAGATAACTTTGTAGTAAGGGCTTAAGCCCTGCTTTCATGCAACTTAAATGCTCATTAGCTTATTTAATTTGTGATTTTCACAAGGCACAGAACCCCGATTTATTAGATAAATAGGGGTTCTCATTGTTGACGAATGATTAATCTGAATTTGGCATTGAGCCGAGATTCACGCTAAAACGGAAATAGAAGCTGAAAAAGCTTATCCTATATAAATTTCAGCTTTTTAACTCTCCCATTTTACCCAAACATAAGAAGGCTACAAGCAGACATAGGTTAGTACAGAGTTAGTAATTAGTCCAGTCAGAACTTAAATACCAACTTATGACCCTAAGCTGGTAAAACAAAAAACAGAGCCTCAAAAACAGCCGACCGTGCTAGTTCCAACTCATTCAATAGTTTTTGATACAATGCTGCATCCTATATAATCACCGATGCCTTGCCATTGACGGGGAGAACAATCAGTTTATGGCTTTCCTGTAAGTGTTCAATGAAGTGGTTGGCATTGCGCTGAAAGTTTCAAAGGGGCTAAATCTCCCTTGCATCAAGCATAACTGTTACCTCCACATGAAATATTCATGGAATTTCCTGCTATTACTTCAGACTAAGAAATCCAATAATTTTTTAGGTTGAATTTAGCTTGCTATGATAAATATGAAAAGATAGTTCAATAAAACTTGATGGATTCTCTTGCCACCCTCACGAACGCTACTATCGCTGCTGGCTTCCATGCTCTTTCTGAACCATTGCGGCTTCAAGTCTTGGAACTGCTGCGAGAGCAAGAACTGTGTGTGTGTGACTTATGCGAGACTTTAGAGGTTACTCAGTCAAAACTGTCTTTCCATTTGAAAACTCTCAAAGAAGCTGGGTTAGTCCGTTCGCGTCAAGAGGGACGCTGGATTTACTACAGCCTTAATTTGGTTCAATTTGTAGTATTAGAGCAATATTTATCTGATTATCGCCGCCTAGCTCAAATATTGCCTGCCCGCTCCTGCCAAAATACTTAGTAATATATCAATTTTTTTTGATGAATATTTATATCTAGCAGTTGACACTACCCTAATATATCAAGTTTATTTGAAATGAGAGAGATAAACTTAGTTACAGCACAGGGGGGAGGTCAATGAAAGAAAAAGTTAAGAAATTGGCTCTCGCGCTCTTAACGCTGGCTCTAGCAAGTAGTTGTGGGGAGCAATGCGATTTTGTTAGATCGGACTTTAATTCTCAGTTAAAGAGCTAGATTCTCAATAAAAACAGTTTTAGGGGTGCGATCGCACCCCTAAATAGGTGATTTAGCACCTAAATTTTAAGCACCTCACAAAATCGCATTGCTCCCGTAGTTGTGCAGCTTCTTCAACTTCTAGCACTCAAAGTCAACAGTCCCCAAACGCTATTGAAGTTAGTAACACTTCAAAGGCTAGGACGACAATTAAAATTGATGGTTCTAGTACCGTATATCCAATTACCCAAGCGATCGCCAAAGAGTATCAAGCTGACCCAAAGAATAAGGTGCAGTTTGCAGTTAACATTTCCGGTACTACTGGCGGGTTTGAAAAATTTTGTGCCGGAGAAACCGACATTAGTAACGCTTCACGACCGATTTTGAAGGTCGAGATGGAAGTTTGCAAAAAAAATGGTGTGGTGTATATGGAGTTTCCCATTGCTTTTGATGCACTTACCGTTGCCGTTAATCCGCAAAACAACTGGGCAAAAGACATCACAGTAGCAGAATTGAAAAAGATTTGGTCACCGGAGGCCCAAGGGAAAATTACCCGATGGAACCAAGTACGTGCATCTTGGCCAGATCGTCCAATGAATTTGTATGGTGCTGGTCAAAAGTCTGGTACTTTTGACTACTTTACAGAAGCGACTGTAGGTAAAACTAGAGCAAGTCGTGATGACTACACAGCAAGTGAAGATGATGAGGTATTGGTCAATGACATAATCAAAGACCCAAATGCTCTAGGTTATTTTGGTTATTCCTATTACGAAAAATACCAAAATAAGTTAAAAGCGTTGGCAATTGACAACGGCAAAGGTGCAGTACTGCCGTCGCGTCAAACTGTGGAGAAAGTCCAATATCAGCCTCTTGCCCGACCTTTGTTTATCTACGTTAATTTTCGAGATAAGCAAGACAAAGGATTAGTGAACAAATTTGTAGAATTTTACATTGATAAAGCACCAACAACAGCCAGTGCTGTGGGCTATATACCTTTACCAAATGAAAGCAAACGTCTCAATTACGTTCACTTATATGAAGGAAAAGTGGGAACAGTATTTGGAGGAAAAGCAGAGATGAACCTAACAATTGGAGAGTTATTACGGAAGGAAGGACAGTTCTAGATATGGACAACCCATCCCAAGCAATCAACTTGTTCATTATCAAACTTTAGAATGCAAACTGTGCGAACCCTATGATGAACAAAAAGACTTCAAAACGCCTTTCCTTTCTTGACCGATTCTTGACCTTGTGGATTTTTTTAGCAATGGCTATCGGGGTCTGTTTGGGATATTTTTTTCCTGGAGTTGAAGCGTTTATCAATCAGTTCCAGGTGGGAACGACCAATATACCAATTGCCATCGGGTTAATCCTGATGATGTATCCACCCTTAGCCAAGGTGCGATACGAAGAGTTAGGGGATGTATTTCGCAACGGGAAAATTCTCGGTCTGTCTCTAATTCAAAATTGGATCATCGGGCCAATTCTGATGTTTGCTCTGGCAGCTACCTTCTTACGTGGTTACCCAGAATACATGACGGGATTGATTTTGATTGGATTAGCCCGCTGTATTGCAATGGTAGTTGTATGGAGTGACCTAGCACGAGGCAATACAGAGTACACAGCTGGATTAGTTGCCTTTAACAGCATTTTTCAAGTTATCTTCTACAGTCCTTATGCATGGTTTTTCATCAGTGTGCTGCCCCCAATATTTGGATTACAAGGCAGTGTCGTTAACGTAAGTATTGCTGAGATTGCCCAGAGTGTGTTCATCTATCTCGGTATTCCCTTTTTAGCCGGATTTTTCACTCGTTTCTTCTTAGTAAAGGTAAAAAGTAAGCCTTGGTATCATGAGGAATTTGTTCCCAAAATTAGTCCCATCACATTGATTGCTCTGCTATTTACAATCGTGGTCATGTTCAGCTTGAAAGGAAATTTGATTGTTCAAATTCCCTTGGATGTGGTTAAGATTGCAATTCCAATGATTATTTACTTCGTCGTCATGTTTTTGGTCAGCTTTTACATGGCGTGGCGAATTAAGACGGACTATTCGAGAGCCGCAAGTGTAGCATTTACAGCCGCAGGTAATAATTTTGAGTTAGCGATCGCAGTAGCAATTGCAGTGTTCGGTATTAATTCGGGTGCGGCTTTTGCAGCTGTCGTTGGCCCCCTAGTGGAAGTGCCTGTACTAATTGGTCTTGTTAATGTTGCCTTCTGGCTTCAGAAGCGTTATTTCGCACCAGCTGAATCGAGAACCCTATAAATTTAGTCCCATTATTACAGAGGAGTTGAATAATGAAACGTGTGATGTTTGTCTGCAAAAAGAATTCTGCCCGTTCCCAAATGGCAGAAGGCTTTGCTAAAACCCTTGGTAAGGGAAAGATTGAAGTAATCAGCTCTGGATTAGAAGCAAGTGTTGTCAGACCAGAGGCGATCGCTACCATGAAAGAAATTGGCATTGACATTACCGATCAACACTCCAAACCTCTGAGTGACTTTAAAGCCGAAGATTTTGATGTAGTAATTTCTCTGTGTGGCTGTGGGGTGAATTTGCCACCAGAGTGGGTCGTGCGGGAAGTATTTGAAGACTGGCAGTTAGATGATCCAGCAGAAAAACCTGAAATTTTCCCCAGAGTGCGCGATGAAATTAAAGAACGGGTGACTCAACTAATTGAGTCCCTCAAAGAAGAACTTACGCCTGCTGGATAGAGATTGTAATACTGGGATGAAACACAGGCTCGAACCAATGGAGCAAGAACCAATTCAACCGATAAGAGAAAACCTGTGGTGGGTGATTCCAGGAAAACTGGCTGGTGTGCGTAAGCCTATGGCAGAGGAGTTAACCGAATTACAGGCGGCTGGTATTCATGCGATCGTCTCCGTCATGGATGACCCATCTAATTTAGATTTGTATCAACAGGCAGACATTCCTTACCTTTGGGTGCCTATTAAAGGAGGCACCGCACCCAGTCAGGAACAGCTTCAGAACTTACAAAACTTTATTAACAGTCAAAATGCTCTTGGCAACGGTGTTGCAGTTCATTGCACTAGTGGCAGACGGCGCACAGGAACAATCTTAGCTTCCTACTTGATTAATACTGGTTCGTCTTACGACGACGCAATGCAGAAGATTTTGAATGCCAATCCTGATGTTGAGTTGCGAGAAGCCCAAACCACGTTTCTCAGAGAGTTAGCACAAGGATAAGGCAATTACCATTGAAGTACTTCCTAACATAGACATCCATGCTAAAGGGGTAGTCTCTGAAAAATTTCTTGAATGCTCAATCATGTTTAATCATAATTTAGCTTTTGTTGCTCAATGAGCCAGCTGTACTAGACTCAATCTCAGTAAAGCTGTATTATTAAACACTAAAAGCCAGAAAGTTGATGAAAAAGAATAACTCTTCGTCTGCATTAGAGCCAACAGTCACTTCGTTACAACAAGTGCGTCGTTTGAGATTATCCTTTCTTTACGCTGTGCCGATTGGGGTGTTAGGAGGACTGATCGGCTTGGGAGGTGCAGAGTTTCGGCTGCCAGTTCTGGCCGGAATTTTGGGTTATTCAGCACGGCAAGCTGTACCCTTGAACCTAGCTGTTAGCTTGGTGACAATTGCTGCATCCCTGGCAATTAGGGGCAGTACGCTCTCCTTTAACCTGGTGATTCCGTTGTTACCTGCGGTCTTGTCCTTAATTTTCGGAGCGGTTATCACTGCCTTTTTTGGGGTGGCAATGGCGGGAAGACTCTCAAATGATCAGCTTGAGAGAATCATCCTAGTGCTATTGGTATTAATTGGCGTTGCCCTATTAGTCGAAGGCTTTCTTCCTCAACAAATACCAGCCCTTCTACCTCCTACTTTAGGCTGGCGCATTGGAGCAGGTATTGTATTTGGATTAGCAATTGGGCTGGTAAGCAGTCTTCTTGGGGTTGCAGGCGGTGAAATAATTATCCCAACGCTTGTTTTTGCTTTTGGTGCAGATATAAAAACAGCGGGTACAGCCAGTCTCTTGGTCAGCTTACCAACTGTGCTAGTGGGCGTTATTAAATATGCCAGTCGAGGGGCCTTTACAGACCGCGCAGCTTTAAGCAATACTGTTGTTCCTATGGGAGCAGGTTCGGTGATTGGAGCCGTCGTTGGGGGAATGCTTGTCGGGGTTGTTCCAGCAGCAGTACTAAAAGTCATGCTAGGGATAATCTTGAATGTCTCTGCGTTTCGAGTTTTTCACAAAGCCAAATCTCATGACTAATGACCAGTATGGAATACTACTTTCAAACTTGTTTTGATTTTGGAAGAGTTAGTACCTTCTGCAATATCTCGAACCGTTCTGGTACTAAGCGATAGTAAATCCAAGTCCCACGTCGTTCCTTTTGGAGCAAGCCTGCTTCATACAATACCTTCAGATGATGGCTCACAGTAGGTTGTGATAAACCAAGTGGCTCTATCAACTGGCAAACGCAAGCTTCTTGTGCAGGTTGAACCGCAATAAAACTGAGCAACTGTAAACGAGCGGATTCACCCAGGACTCGAAATAACGCAGCAATCTGAGCTGCTTCATCCGGCTGCAACACCTCTTGCAGCAGGAAAGGACAACACGTTGAAGTAGAGATTGAAGAATTCATATTTATATATTGACACTCATCAATATAGTTTGGCAATATATAGATACTCATAAATATTGATGAGTATCGATTTAAGGAGAACTGCTATGTCTCGTGTTCAACTTGCTTTGAATGTTAGTGATATCGATGCTGCGGTTGATTTCTATAGCAAGCTTTTTGGTACTGAACCTGCAAAACGCCGCCCAGGTTACGCCAACTTTGCGATCGCCCAGCCTCCTCTAAAACTAGTACTAATTGAGAATACAGAGGGCGCTGGCACTTTAAATCATTTGGGTGTGGAGGTTGAGACAGCAGATGAAGTTTTAACCGCAGGCGATCGCCTGCAACAACTTGGACTAGAAACTCGGCCAGAGGAACAAGTGACTTGTTGCTATGCCCTTCAAGATAAAGTGTGGGTGCATGACCCAGATGGCGCACCTTGGGAGATTTATAAAGTTTTGGCTGACTCACAAGTGCGAGATATCAAACCTGTTGAAGTCAACAAGAAGGCGTGCTGCCAATAACCTAGCTGTTTTTAGTCTATAGCTCTACGCTTATTTGTCCTAGCTATTAATCTGTATCCTGACATCTCTATGACGACATTTGACCATCCCCCCAGAATTTTGTTTTTGTATGGTTCCCTGCGTGAGCGTTCCTATAGCCGCCTCTTGGCTGAGGAAGCAGCACGCATTATTGAAGAATTTGGGGCAGAGGTGAAGTTTTTTGATGCGCGTGAACTTCCAATTTATGGCAGCGTACCTGACACTCACCCAAAAGTACAGGAATTGCGCGAATTAAGCCTGTGGTCGGAAGGGCAGGTCTGGTCTAGCCCAGAGCTGCACGGTCAGATTTCTGGCATTATGAAAAACCAGATCGATTGGATTCCCCTCAGCATGGGAGCGATGCGCCCAACTCAAGGTAGGACTTTGGCTGTGATGCAGGTGAGCGGTGGGTCACAGTCTTTTAACGCCGTCAACACATTAAGAATTCTTGGACGCTGGATGCGGATGTTCACTATCCCCAATCAATCCTCCGTTGCCAAAGCCTACCTTGAGTTCAATGAGGACGGCACTATGAAAGATTCGCCCTACCGCGATCGCGTCGTGGATGTCATGGAAGAACTTTACAAGTTCACCTTGTTGCTACGAGACAAGGTGGACTACCTAACTGATCGTTATAGCGAACGCAAGGAGAAAGCAGCAAAACAAATGATTGAGGTAGCAAGCATTGCCTTAGAGATGAACACAAGCCAGAGTTAAATAGGCTAGTTACATGAACACCCCCTCCCACTTTCTCATGACAGCGGCTCTAGATAAGGCTTTAGTGCGAGTACCAATTGTTAAAAGTGCGTTTCTGCTTGGTTCTGTAGCTCCTGATATACCCCTTTGGGTTTTATCTATCAGCGGGGTTGTTTACTATCACTTCATTTTGGGTTGGAGTTTAGGAAACACTTCTCATCTGTTGTTTGACCAACTGTACTTTCATAACCCTGCTTGGATAGCACTCCATAATCTGCTACATGCCCCCGTGCTGCTTCTGCTTGGCTTAGGATTAGTCTGGCGACGCAGACGAAACATTGGGTCACGCGAGCGCTGGTTATTCTGGTTTCTATTAGCATGTCTATTCCATACTGTTGTAGACATCTTCACTCATGCCAATGATGGGCCACTGTTGTTTTTCCCTTTGGAGTGGAGCATCCGCTTTCATAGCCCAATTAGCTACTGGGACACGCGCTATCACGGACGAGAATTTGCACGATTTGAACAGGCTCTAGATGCAGTACTACTTGTCTATCTTCTAGCTTCGCGTTTTTTCTTAAAACGCTCCAAATTGTGTTGAGGTAATTGCGCGCAATTTTATATAAATTTTTTAGTGAAGAGATTGAGTAAATCTTTAAAATCGCATACCAACAAATAACCGAATGTTGGTAAAACGATAAGAATCGGGGATACTGGCGGTAACGCTAACCTTTGCTGCATCGAGTTTCGTCATATGTCTACACTGGATACCTTACCGGATCTCCAATTACCGAAAGTTGGTAAAATGGAAAAATTGAGCCTGCTATCTTCGGGTGCAAGTCGCCGAATCAACGCAGATATGAGGATGTGCGATCGCGGAAATATCTCTTCCCCTGTTTGGCTAAAACAGAGAAGTAAAAAGCTAAACCTTATATAAGGTAAGCTTTTTCAGCCTCTATTTCCGTTTGATAGGGTCGAGATTCCTATACACCATTGTCACCGGATAACTAATATCCGTTGTCTAGCCCGTGAGCTAGAAACATAGTACAAACGATTAAACTCTCTAATCTTTGCCAGGACTGCCTTACTGTCATCTCCTCGTTCTGGATAAAGTCGCTTACTCAAATCTTTACCATCAATACCCGCTTCTAAGAAAGTGCTACCTTGGCTATTGTGAACAGTTAATGCAAAGCAGTTTCTGATGTTGGCAAACTGCTCTGAATGTTTGTAGTACTGCTTCCACAGAAAGGGATTACGCTTGGCACTTTTAAGTAAGCGTTTGGTTTCTTGATCAAATTGTTTTTGCTCATCTTCATGCAGAACATAGATTTGACGCACAATCCCTTCATCTGTCTCTACCTTTAACCTCCAAGTATCATAGTTGTTGTAACGATCCCCAAAGACATCTAAAACAGTAAACTCTGTAGATGTAGAAAGAATCGTAGTTTTACCATCAGGAGCCATCACAGGATCTCTGGTGATTAATCTCTCTCCAGGAATAAAGCGATTGATATTTTCACCATATAAATGTGTGCGAATCTGATGATTGTAAAAGTCAACTTGAGTATTAGTCCAGGATAAAATTCGGAAACAATCTGGGTTTTGAGCAAATTCTCTCTTCATCTTTTTGCAGGCATAACGCAGCAAAGTTTGACGTTTAACCATCAGCGCCCCATTACTTTTATCAGGCAGATATTTGGCATAAGGCTCAAAAGGAAACTTGCTCTTGGTGACTGCATAGCGAGAAGCAGTGACAAACTCTAACAAAGGGCTACCAGTTCCTTGACGCACAACTTGAGTCAAAACTGCTTTATCTGGCACTTGAAAACTAGGAGATTTTCCTTCATTAACTGGATTTAACTGTGCTGGGTCGCCCATGAGAATAATTTTGATTTTTGTCCAGGTGGATGATTGGTTAGCAACATCCTCAATCCAGCGCCAGAGTTGTTTGCCAATCATGGAACATTCATCAATAAAGACAACATCAAATAGATTGATGTAAGAAGGCCCTGTTTGATCAAGTACTTTCTCTTTACCTCTAGTTACCATACCCAGTCCTAACAACTGGTGAATGGTGAAGAATTCTACCCCAGTTACGCCATTTTCTGCCGCCATGCGTTGCAGCACACCTACAGCTTTATTAGTGGGTGCAGTCAGTACAACTCGCTTACCCGCAGCGACAAGAACTTTAACTAGTTGGAATACAATAGTTGACTTGCCGGTTCCCGCATAGCCAACCAGCAGAAATAAAGCAGCCATCACAGTTGGCTGTATAAATGTCCACATTGCATCTAAAGCTTTTTGCTGCTGTTGGGTGAGTTGAAATGGAAAAGAACTTGTTGCAGCGAAAGTAGGAAGTGTTTGGATCATCATCGCGGGAGCTAATTCCATTAATTGATCCACTCAATGCAGCGATAGCTGTTGGTTTTACTTCTCCGAAAAACAATACTCCTTCTGGTTTGAGGAATATGTTTCCATATCCATTCGGCATCATCAGCAATCAATATCCCAAACCAGCCATTTGCTGTTCATGTGTGGACAGCATCATCTGTGCTAGTTCTATGTAAGATTCTTCACCTGTTCGCAGTACGAACATTGCAATCATGACAGTGTAGGCACAATACAATTCGACGATGTGATCGTGCATTCGAGGCCAAACTTGACCCCCAGACTGTTGGTACTGCTGAAGTAGATGAGAGAGTGCGGATTCACCAAAAATGGCGTAGTAAAGAGCGAAGTCTGTTGCTGGGTTGGCAACCGAGGCTTCTGTCCAATCCAGTAGTCCAGTCACTCGGTAGTTCTGGTCAACCAAGATGTGTCCTGGGTGTAAGTCACCGTGGATGAGTGCAGAATGTACAGGCCAGTACGTGTCATCGTCTAACCAGTTATGCTACCTCTACCAGATCGTCTCCGAGATATTGAGTAGGTGTTTTGCTTGCTCCATATTATGGGCGAGAGACTGCCGAACCTCAGCTGGCTGTAGCACCCTGACACCAGCCTTGACTGCTGCATCATGATTAATCGAGTGCAGGGCGGCAAGTGTGCTAGCCAAGGAGTCACTAGTAAATCTTACTACGCAGCAATACGTGTTTTAATATACCGAATACTCTAATATACTGAAAATAGTTTTTAGCGTAGGCGTGGCCCGCCTTAGACATCGCTCGTTTTTTATCCGGCCTCACTTTGGAGTGTTGCTCCCATCTCTATGTTATTTATCAAACAAAAATACCTGCCCTACAGGATTGCATTTTTCAGTGTGGGAGTAACTTTGCTAGTAAAGCTGGGACTAGAGCATCTAACTGGAATCACAAGTTCTTTCAGCTTGTGGCTGATTGCGATCGCTATAAGTACTTGGTACGGTAGTATCATTTCAGGATTGACATCATTGTTTTTGGCTGCTTTAGCTAGTCATTACTTTTTTACAAACCCATCTTCTACTCTCAATAGTTTGGAATTTGTATTATTTGTTATCGAGGGTCTATTAATCAGTGCGCTAACTGCTAACTTTCAGTCAAGCAAACAGCAGTCAGATTCTGATAAAACAGAAGCCCAAATTAATCTAAAAGATTTATTACAGAGTCAGCGTTCACTTCGACAAGGTGAGGAACTATACCGAACATTAACCCAAAATCTACCCAATGGAGTAGTTTTTCTCTTTGATCGAGATATGCGCTTTATGGGTGCTGAGGGTACAGAACTGCAAATTTTTGGTTTAGCAAAAGAAGAGTTTCAAGGTAAAACGCTGCACGAAACTGTTCTCCCTGAGACTTACGAACTGATAGAACCAGTTTACCGTAGTACCTTACAGGGTACTCCAATGTGTATTGAAATTCCTTATAACAATCAAGTTTATCTAATACAAACTTTTCCAGTTAAAGATGAAAATAGCAAAATTCTGACTGGCTTGGCAATCTTCCAAAACGTTACGAACCGCAAACAAGCAGAAGCAAAAATTATCAAGTTAAACCAAGCTTTAAATCGACGAGTTAAAGAACTACAAACTTTGTTAGAGGTGATTCCAACTGGCATTGGCATTGCAGAAGATCCAGAATGCCGAACTATTCGAGCTAATCCGGCTCTTGCTAAACTGCTTGGCATACCTATTGACGCAAATGCCTCTCTCAGCGCTCCTAATGATGAACGTCCAACTAACTTTAAAGTTTACCAGTCAGGCAGAGAACTAGCTCCAGAAGAACTAGCTATGCAATATGCTACCACTCATGGTGTGGAAATACTGGATTCTGAGATTGAGGTGGTTCGTGATGATGGTGTGAGAATTAACCTGTCGCAGTATGCTGCCCCTTTATTTGATGAAGATGGAAAAGTGCGGGGGTGTGTAAGTATATTTCTAGATATTACCCAGCGCAACCAGGCAGAAAGAAAATTGCAAGCTGCTAGAGATCAGTTGCAGACTGTACTGGAAGCTGTACCTGGAATTGTATCTTGGGTCAGTTCCGATTTGTGCTATCTAGGTGTCAACAAGCACTTAGCTGATAGTTTTAATTTGTCTCCTGAAGCTTTTGTTGGTCAGGATATTGGTTTTTTAGCTAGTGGTAATGGGTTTCGTGAGTTCGTGCAAAATTTCTTTGCTGGAGATGAATCTGAAGCATTATATGAGTTGAAATCCATAAGCGCAGATCGTAGTTATTTAATTGTGGCTCAAAAATATGACCAGAACAGAGCCGCATTTTTAATCGGCATTGATATCACTGAACAAAAGCGTGTAGAAGAAGAACTGAGACAAAAGACTGAGGAACTGGCAGAAATAAATCGAGTAAAGGATGAATTCGTCGCTGTCTTGTCTCATGAGTTACGTACTCCCATGCATAATCTCCACGGCTGGGCGCAACTATTGCTAACTGAATCTGAGATGGATGAAGCACTAAAAGTTGAGGGACTGGAAACGATTGAGCGGAATGCCCGTCTCCAAGTTCGCTTAATTGACGATTTGTTGGATCTGGCTAGGATGCAGAAGGGCGAGATGAATTTGGAAATCGAACCTGTTGACCTAGCAAGTGTAATTCGGTCAGCAGCAGATACTATTCGATTGTCAGCCGAAACAAAGGGCATTCAAATTCAGTTACATCTTGATGCTGTTGTGTCCAAGGTTTTAGGTGATGCCATTCGTTTACAACAGGTGGTTTGGAATTTGCTTTCAAATGCAATCAAGTTTAGTTCCAAGAATGAAAGTGTAGAGGTGAGGTTGGAACAAGTTGAGTCTCAAGCTCAGATTACTGTTATTGATCGAGGGAGGGGCATAGAAGCAGAGTTTATACCATTCGTCTTTGAACGGTTTAGTCAGCGTGATGCTTCCACTACTCGTTCTGCTGGTGGATTAGGGTTAGGACTAGCGATCGCTCTCACAATTGTAGAACTCCACAATGGCAATATCACAGCAGCCAGTGCAGGATTCGGCAAGGGTTCGACATTCACGGTGAGACTACCTATCGTGACAATGACAACGCAGTTAAGCAATGATGAACTATTCCTTGGAGAATTGCTGCATGGGAATAAAGAAATTGCCCAATTGCAGAACTTGTGCATTCTGGTTGTAGATGACGATGCAGATGCTCGGATGTTAATGCAGACTGTTCTTCAGAGCGCCGGGGCAGATGTATTAGTGGCAGCATCAGTAAGAGAAGCATTGGCAGTTTTAGAACAGCGTAGGCGTAGCCCAACCCAAACATCGCCCGCTCTACTGATTAGTGATATCAGTATGCCAGATGAGGATGGCTTTACCTTAATTCATCAGGTTCGCTCCCGCAGTATAGAGCAAGGGGGACAAATTCCTGCGGTAAACGAAGTTATGCCGAAGGCGATCGCTCTCACCGCATTTGCTGGAGCCAAAAATGAGCAACGTATTTTAGAAGCAGGGTTTCAACTTTTTATTACCAAGCCAATTGAGCCAATGGAACTCGTGGACAAGATCATTGAGGTGTTAAAAACTTGATCAAATGTCAATTCCTTTCTATTTTAACCAGTGCATCACCTCTAGCGTTGCTGTCCTAGTTTGAGTAGGCGGTCATTTAAGGCGATTCTTCCTAATTCAGAAATAACCTTAACTGGAACACCAACAGATTTAGCTGCTTCTGGGATTGTTACTCTGCTATTTCGCAACAGGTCTAAAACTTGCTGCACTTTAGGAACAACTGGATCGCTTGTGTTGGTGTAACCCCGATTTATAGCAATTCTCAGCCCGGTTTCAATATCATCTACTCTCGCTCTGCGATTTTTATCTATCAATAGTGTCTGCTGTCCGGCGATTGCGCTACTTTCAGAAGCCGCTCTGCGTCTACGCGCACTGCCGGAGACTGCGCGTAGCTTGCTTCCCCCTAGGGGTACGGCAACGTCTTCTGGTGTGTCCGCTATGCGTAGCTTGCTTCCCCCTAGGGGTACGACGATCGCATTTGCAATATGAATACCAATATACTCAGTGTTTCTACGCATTGAAACGATATCGAAGTTGTAGAGTCGTTTTTGTCCCGTTTTGTCTACAGTTTGGACAAGTAAGTTAGTAATGGCAGTGGTGGTAGCGCCTGGAAACTTTAGCGGTTGGATTGCCCTCAGAAAGATGGTTGTGGCGCGTCCGCTTTTTAAATCTGTATCTGTGGTGTAGACCAGTTGTGAAGGATCTGCTACCAAAATGTAGGCGATCGCCTCGTCGGTTTGAGTGAAGCTAATGGGCGTAGCACGTCCTGGAGTAACTTGAACCTGAATCCTACTGCTTGCAGCTGTATCCCGTTCAATCAAGCGATATGCAGGAGTTTGTGCCTGTACAACAGGTATCGTCACCCCAAATAGTATTGTGGTACTAGTAATAACAAGAGTGGCAAATAGTTTCATACCAATTTTTAATTTTGGACTAGAAGTTTTGACTTATAGGCTGTTCCAGTAATCTCAAATATTAAGTTGTAGAACGTTCAGTTTGTATCTATTCAATAGCCAGGATGCTGTATATGAATTGATTCCAATTTGTTTGAATTTTAAGCATTGGTGAATCAGGGGATGATTTCGTCGAATTTGTCAGGAATTTTCAATGGTTTCAACCGCCAATTCATCCCGCATTTATGCAACGCCGAATTTTAAATTGCTGACTACCCGCACCAAATTGGTATCATCGTTCAACTTTCAAAAAACTATTGACGACAACCGAGACTTCTGTACCTTCAGGTAAAAACTGGATATTTGGACGTTGTAGTAATTCCTGTACTGCTTGGTCAGAGCGTCTAGACAGACGTTCACTGACTGGACTAAAAAAGCCTTCTAGCGCCGCCGCCCAAATCTGAGGATTAGAGTTACTAGTAATAGTACTTTGGTTAAAAGTGCCACTAGAAACAACAGTGCTAGATTGAGTGCGGGGCTGATTTACTATGCTTCCCACCTTACCCAAACTACTAAGTAATCCAACTAATAAATCTTGTTGGGCAATATCTGTCCCCACATCATTCAGCTTTTTAGCAATTAACGGTTTTTGTCCTCGACCGCGAATTAATAGAGTCTCAGCGGGAATGGTTTCCTGTTTGACTGTGCCTTGGGAGTCAGGGTAAATAAGCGCGATCGCACTAGCAGATACTAAGTTATTCTTTTTACCTACTGCCACTGTTTTCGTTACTAAAACAGTACCAGCTGGGAGTGCCACCGTGCCGTCTGTGGCTGTGAGAGGTTTAGTTAATTCGATAGCAAAGCGATCGCTGGGATTATTCCCTCCCTGATCCCAAATCATCGGCATGACAATTCTACCTGGGGCAGATGTACCCAGTGCTACCTCTTTAGTTTCATTGACATTGAGATTGGTTGTAGCTACAGGGGTGCGATTGAGGATACCTACCATTCCTGGAGTCAAGTTATCAGTTTTACTGTCAGTGCTTTTGGAGCCAATTAAAACTGTTTGAATACCAGGGTCTTCAGGTGTGGAAATGGATGTCCTAGCTGTTGGTTTCAAGCCTGTTGGAGTTTGAGTGTTCACAGCAACTTCTGACTGAGTTTCAGCTGCTTTAGAGTTACCGATTTGCGACTGTCCCAGGCTAGCTAGTTGGTTCCACTTTTGGAAAGGATCGACATTACTTTCAGGCTGTCGTATTGGTGTTGAAGCTTGATAATTGACAGGATTTGGAGAAATATACCGCACTACTGGGGGCGCAGGTTGAGAAAGTCTTACAGGAGTTATTGGTGTTATGCGTGATGTAGGAGTTGTGCGCGGTGAAAAAGTCTGAGGAGGTCGAGATGGCGTTGGTTTGGATTTATTTTGTAGGGTTGGACTTGGGGATTTAGCCGCAACAGGTTCCACTTTGAGTTGTTGCCGTTGGTCTTGAAAGGCTAATCTGCTTTTCAGTTCGGCAGATTCATCCAAAACTGGTTCGCCTTTTGGAGATGTAGTAGGAGTTTGAACTACTTGTTTAACAGGAGGTTTCGGTTGGAGAAATCCAAACCAGATCAGTGCTACAGAGCCAATAACGATTCCCACTAAGCCAACTACTGAACCTAGTCGAACACTAGGTTTTTCTGCTAACGGTCGCTCTACTGCTCCTTCTGCATCTTGTTTCAAGCGATATTCTTCGGAAATGAGGTGATTTGCGGTAGGGTTATAACCTGCCAACAACTGCTCCTCTTCAGGGCTGATATCATCATCAGCAACCAAAGTGGCTTGGTTAGAGCGATGATTGCCGTTAGTACTGTTGAATTCCGGCGAAGAATCACCAGAGTTTTCATTTAGGTAGTCAAATTCATGGTTTTGATTTGAATTGGTCATAATTCTACCTTTTTCCTTTAGCGTCGTTGCTGAGAATTGAACTCAACCATCTTGGTAATTTGCAGTCCAGACGATCGCACTTCATAAATTTTCTGTTCTACCAGGGGGGCATCTTTACCCAAAGGAGATCGGGGAATCTCCACTGCTTGGACGGTAAATGTGCGGTTAAAAGAAATCCGCTCATCTCTACCAGTAGTACGGTCAACTAAGATACGGGTAGCAATCATGTCTATTTCCCATTCCCCAGGTCGTACTGCTCTCGGTTCTGACAAATAGGAAATAATAGTGGTGCTACGCAGCTGACCTGAAAAGAAGCTAGTAGGAACTAATTCGGCGATCTTCGGTAGAGAAGCTTTGGCAAATTCCGGTTCTAGCAGCAAGGAAGCAAACCAAGTATTTGTGGGAATCCGCCCATTTCTACCAACTTGAATGCCTTGGTCTGGTTGATTAGTGCCAGTGAGTTTGTCATCCCAGTTAAATGTTAGGGTTGTCCAGTCACTAACTACTTTTTGAATTACAGCTGGATAACGCCAGTTACGGTCTTGCTCGGAAATGTAGATTGTCTCGCCATTTACTAACTGGGCAAAGGTCGTCTTGCGATCGGCAATTTTATTGACCCTGAAAGCGGTGAATAGAGTCAACAAAAATATCAGACAGTTAAATGCAGTTAGGCAGATAAAGCAAACAGCCAGGAGGTTTTTGGCTTCTGGAAGTAATGGAGCTTGAAGTCGTTTAATTTGTAGAGTCATACCAAATTGGCATAGGTAGTATTATTTGAAAATCCACCGAACAGCCTTGTGTTAAAGGTTTTTAATTCGTCTTGGAAAGTTATGATTTTTAGCTTGAAAATAGGGACTGGGGAGTAGGGACTGGGGACTGGGGACTGGGAACGAGGGTAGGTTAATTTTCATGTCCTCGTTGTGTGATTCATCACATGACCGTTTAGCTTGAAAATAGGGAATAGGGAATAGGGGAATAAGGATTTTCATCCCTTGATTGTGGGATTTTCCCGTGATTGACTGTCTTGAAAAGTGACGCTCCTCCGTCGCTCTAAACGTACCCCTGCTCTTAAGCAAGCTGCAAGCGTCTCGTAGAGAAGTTATGCCGCAGTCTTTACGCTGCGCTAACGGAGAGGTGCAAGTCGGCGCACCCTGCGGGATCTTGCTACAGACTTTCCGCAAAATCCAAAATCTAAAATCCAAAATTGGTATTACCCCCTGCGGAGTAAAGCAATACTGGTTGCAGTTCCAATGGCACTGCTAAAAATATCGATTAAGCCTTTGACATTGGCAGAAATACCGTTATAGATTGCCATTCCCCCACCTCCAGCTATCAATACCGCCAAAACTGGTGCAAAGATGCTTAGGAAACATAAAAATGCTACATCAGATGCTAATTCAGCACCCGACTTCACCAGCACGACGGCTGCTAAACCTACTAAAATGTTGTAACCAAGTTGAACACCAAACAAGGAAATAAACCCTGTCAGCCACGCCCAAATAGGACGACCTTGTAATGGCAGCAAAGATAAACCAACTGCGATCGGTGCAAATAATGCCGTCAGCAGCAGAGCAGCTTCCAAGATGTTTACAAAGCCCCATTGCAGGGCATACAGGATAAAACGAATAATGGGGATGGCAGTATCTCGAAACACACTACCTGGATCATTGGCAAACTGAACAGCAGTACCGATTTGACCAGGCAAAGTTCTATTCCAGAGAAAACTACCAAAATCTCGTAGTGGTTGGAGTGGAGATTTAGCTTGCTCTTCAGCTTTGGTAACAATTGCCTGTGCCTGGGCTTGCTTTGAGTTCCAGCATTCAACTAACTCTGTACCGACTTTTCCTTGACATTCGCTATAGAGGTTTTCTAGCTGTTGTCTAGCGATACTGCTAATTGCCACATTGGTAATAGCATCTCGAAATGTTAGTTCACCAACTTGAAGCTGAAGAACGCTTTGCACTTGGTTGTAAGCAAAGCCTCGGATAACAGTAATTGTCTTCGCCAGCATATTGCCGTTGGCCCCCAAGAAAATCATAATCACGATGGGCCAAACAAAGATTGATGCCAGTTCTGACCATGATTGTTTTTCAATGATTTCCTTGCCAGTGGTTAGCGCCACAAATAAGATGCTGGCGGCTCCCAAGGTGATGCCCAATTTAATCAAGCCAATCCATAATGCTGAACCGAGCGGATCTAAAGTAACTAGCCAGACGGTATTCCACGACTCAACTGTGGCGCGAGAAAGTTCTAAAGAACTGGAGATAATTTCTAGGGCATCGGATTCTCCGCCTGTTACTGGAAATGATTGAGCAATAATGTGGATCATGAGTGTCGAAAGCGTTAGCGATCGCAGCTAAAATTGACAGGACTTACGGATAAGAAATGAGTTTGCGGAGCGTCCCGTTGGCGCAGCCTCTCGTAGAGAAGGGAAGACACGAAGAAATGGAAGGTTTTGCGTAAGTTGTAATTGATTTACAATGTCTAATTAATTACTTAGAGCTAGTACAGCACGACATAAATAAACCAACCATAGCCCTACTCTTAAAACTTGCTAGGAAATAGCTAAAAAGGTTGATTAATCAGCTTTTTGACTTTTGAATTCACGGCGGTACTAGCTCTAAGATTCCAATTGGTAGCTACTGCTTGTCAGAACCAAGGGTAATACCACCAGGCATGATCAATAACCCCGCCTGTTGAGTGGCAGCATTGCCTGCGGCAACACTCTTACGGCGATCGGCAGTATTGATGGCTGAAAGTTCCTTGGCTGTTTGAGCGGTTAGGGTGTTACTTAATGCCCTGTCAATGCGTGCTTGTTGAGCTTCTTGAAGCATCCGCTCGTTGACGCGACTGCTAAGGGCAGTCTGTTGGGATAGGTTTTGCAAAATCTGTTGGGTGACATCTAAACTTTGGGATTCCTCACCCAAGCTTACGTTTTCTTGAGTATCTTGTTGAGTAGCTTGCTTAATTTGAGCCATCTGACTTTGGGCTGTTTGGCTCAAAGTAGCCTGATTAGCGATCTCTGTGGCAACTGTTCTAGTAGCGTATTTACCAAGGTCTTCACGGATACCATAAGAGCTTTGACCATTGGTTTTGTTCTCCAAAGTTTCAGACAGCACGGCACCAGGGTCATTGTTGGCAGAACCGTTCATAATTCCTGCCAAAACTTTGTTTAAATCTGGAATTTGAATTGCACCCAAGGCAGAATTGAGCAGATTGCCAAGAGGATTAAATAGGTCATTTTGAGCAAAATTTTTGACATCACCCACAAAATCACTGATTTGAGATGCTGTGTCTGAGGTGAAAATACTACTACCAGTAGTTTTGTTACTAACAGCAGCAGCTACTGGATCTCGACCGTTGTCTTGAGTACGAGCAAGGGCTGGACTGGCGATAGAACCAAGTTCAAAAATTAGAATTAGTGCCATCAATCTGATAAAGGTAAGTTTAGATTTCATGATTCACCTTCCTTAATGCAGTTTTTAGATATATCAACTTGCAATCAGGCGTTCTTGAGCCTGTTGGCCATCGTTACTCTCTTGGCGATCGTTTTCTTGTTGCAGAGATGCTCCGCTTTGGTAGGGCCTGTCCGCAGGAGTTACGGCTGGGCGTAACCAATCGCGCAATACTGGGGTTTGATCTATCTCTTTGCCAATATGCTTAAAGCCTCTGTTTTCCTTCAAAGCAGGAATGTAAGCATCAGTAAACGCTCTCAGTCCTAACAGGTTGCCTTTAGCGGTATCTGGATACTGAGCCATCACTCGTTCTCGTGCTTCCCGTTCATCCTGGTTATTGGCAACACTGGCCAGCATCATTTCGCCAGGGTAAAAGCGGGTACGCCAGAATCTACCACCTGTTTCTACTAGCCAACAGGAATAAAGGTCGCTGGTACGGGGCAAAAATGCTTCAGTTGCATTCTGACTGATAATATTGATGGGATAGCCCAGATACTGTTGGAAAGAAGCAACGCCGCTACTGGTAATACGTCCGGTAATCCGGTAGGTCATGTTCTGCATAATTTGAGCGCCTGTTGAACACTCGCAAATGGTATCCGGGTCTTGGGACAGCAGCAGAACAGCAATGCCTTCTTTCCTTCCCGTGGCACAGGTTTCGCCTATAATCTGGGCAAAGCCATCTTTACGTAATAATACGGAAAGCTCATCGCCAATAAACAAACTCTTAGGATGGGATAGAGCGTTACGGATACAGGCGCTATGGGCGTTAATTGCCATCAAGTAAGCATCCTGTTCGTTACTCAATCCACTGAGGGCAAAGAATTTAATCGCCGGTAATGGGGAAAAAGTGCTGGGACGAGCGATCGCTTTTCCCAACCTAGATGCGAGTAAAGCACTAACCTGATTTTGGATTTGGTTAAGTGCCTGTCGGTCAATCTCTTCAAAGGATCTGAGATTAAGGCGCTCTCTGGTACAGAACTTAACGAAATCTGGTAGTGTGGGTATCTGCTGCCATTCTGGTGAAAGCCAGCCCATCTCAAAGGCTCGGTTGTAGCGAGTAATAATTTCTGGGTCTTTTAGAAATACGTCCAAAGCTTTGACTAGCAAGGCATCAACCCGTTGAGCTAGATGAGGATTTTTGACTTTACCCATTGCGATCGCTGTTAACGCTTTGCGAATAAAGTCCTTCCAAGATTCCATGCGCCGTTCCCGTTCTGACTTGTCGAACCGTCGCAAATCTGGCGGTTCCAGTAGGTTACTGCTGCCACTGGAAATATCGTAATATGCTCCTTGCTCGCCCAAAAGCTCAATTGCCGTCTTGAAGGTGCTATTGCCACTGGCAGAGATGTCCATACCAACAACGGGAATATTGTTAGCTAATGCCTCTAGAGCAAAGCGCCATCCCAAAACGCTCTTTCCTGAGCCGGAAGTACCTGTAATTAGAGCGCGTCCAATCTGTTGGTGAAATAAATCTACATAAATAGGCTTGCCACCACGACTGGTAAGGAATTCCACACCTTGTTTATCGATGTCCTTGGGGACAGTTAGGGGCATGATTCCAGCCACAGTATGGGTATCTAAAGTTATTCTGCGTTCGCTGAGATTACCTCCGTGCAGCAACCATTTGCAGGTAATCGGCAGAGTTTGCAGCCAAATTTCCCAAGCAATATTACGCTCTCGAATGACTTTGGCAGTCTCAAAACTGTTAGCCAATAAGTTGCAAGCGTGGGTTAACTCTTGGGCACTGTGACGATAAACTAGAAATACAGGCGCACAGTGCAACGCTTTTGTCCCTTCATAAAGTCGTCGTTGGGCTTCAAAAGATTCCTCCTGTTTGATTTCCGCTCCAACGTCCCGTCCTTGTCCTTTGGTTATGGCTAAAGTACGGGCTGTTTTGGATTGTTTTGCCTGACGCGCCAGGTTGTCTTGGATGAAGAAGTCATTGCTGCGGCTAATTTCAATCCAAGCTTCTGTATCGTGGACGTAGCTGGAAGCAAGGATTTTCCAGACCCACTTTAGCTGTTCTTGGGCATTAGACCAGCCTACAGGGGGATCTGTTACGACCACGACTCCACAAACCTTGCTTTTACCAGTCAGGTAAACTCGGTCATGATCTCCCCGATGTTCGGGACAAGCAGAACGTCCCTGTTGTCCTTCAATTAGTAATGTACAAATGTGCTTGTCGGTGGTTAGGGTTTCTGTTAACTCCAGTCCCGTCTCAGTTTCCTTCAGTGTAATGACTTGGGGAATAGGAGGTGCTGCACCCTCATTAAATCGATTCCAAAGCCACTGCCACAAATCTGTAGCATTGCAAGGTGTTACTTCTAAGCCAATTTTGGTATTGAGCAGCAATTCCCACTGGATAAATCCTTGCTGAAACCCTTGCAGTAAGAGCTTTTTGAAAAACTCCTCTTGGTAAATGCGTTTGTTCCCTGTAATCAATTCAACTGCCCAAGAGCCAAATTTTCTGCATTTTTCAATCAGTCCACCCACAAAATCCTTTTGCTGTGAACCAGCTTCATCATCGCTCGTCCAAGTACAGAAGGCGATTTGGCTCCAGATTTGGCGAGAACCTGCTTCCTTGAGTTGTTCCACCCGCAATTGCTCGTTGCGAAGCAGCACAGAAACTGGTTTCAAGTGGCAATCGTCTGCTAAGGCAGTTAGTGGGGTTTGGCGTTTCTGGGGTACTTCCTTGGCAGAGCCTGTCCGTAGGGGATACGATTCGGTATCATCACTATAACAGCCTGTACAAAAGGTAATTTTTTCACCAGGGGGTAGTTCTTTCAAACCCTCTTCGATAGAGCGGGCAAATTCGCTGACCTCATTTTCATGTAGTATGTCATGCAGTCCAGCGATGCGAAACCCAAACACGAGTTGATACTGAGAGTTGCCTTTATCTAATAAGAGGGCAGCCACTTCACGATCATCTTTCTTAATTTCTGCAATACAGCAGATGTTTACCTCATTTTGGAAGGGCATGAGCTTACTTTTGCCTCCATATTGATTCGGTACAATCAGTGGCTTGAATCGGATTTGCACTTGCGAGTCTGCATAACGCCGACGCACCCACCAAGGTCGATATTCGGGAATCGGTGAGATGTAAATGCTGTTACTATTGCACCACTCTGTTCCCGGTGGATTACGCCATCGATCTAAAAACTGATGGGGCTGTTTGCCTGTGAGAATCCACCAACTGATAATTAGCCAGAAGGAGGTGGCAAAGAACCAACCCATACCCAAACTGAGTAAACCATTGGTGAGAACATAGCAAACTACAATGATGGCAATCCAAGGAAGTAGCTGTTCAGCCGGAATTGGCCCAATGCTGGCTTGCTTGCCTAGAATCCGATTGACTTTGATGAATTCTCGATTGTCTTGTGCCATATTTGTGTAATTCTCTGGTGCTGCATTAATAGTCTGTCAACCAAGAAGTGACAAGTGAAGATAAGGGAGAGAATAAGACTTTTCTTCTTGTCATGAACCTCTCAAAGTTGCTTTGAGGAACTATTAGCAGGATTTTTCAACTTTTCCAAAATTTCTCAATAACTGACACCGCCTAAATTTTCTGAACAATATGTTATGAATCTGCCATCTTTGACAGCCCTATTTAACAAGAAATAATTCAGGAGTCATGAGTCAGAAGTCATGCTGAATTCTGTAGAAGTGGTAGATGAATGGTGAAACACTACACTAAATCTGCATAAGCTGTCGCGTCTTTACTTTTCCAAAACATTCTCGATATATCAAGGGTTACGGTTGACAAAAAGTGCAAATTGTAGGTGCGACAGTTTATTGAGTGGTCAAGTTTCATAGTGGCGAGTCCAAGAGGAAAGTGACGCTACTGAGTAGTTAACAGATACCAACTGCGGGGGCTGCCGTTGCGACTTTCCGCGCTCATCCCCCACTGATGAATTCTGACGAATATTTTCTGACTTCTGAATTCTTATTTAGTGGGTATAAAATTCAAGTTGGGTTTAGTTTATGGCTGTTGTTCCTGTGCCATTACCGACAAATATGAAAGTGATGACATCAATGGCAATTACGATGGAGAACGCTAGACCAACTTGAGTAACAATCGGCCGCCAGTCGTTACCTTGCTGTGCTTGGTTATAGGCAAATAGAGAAGCAGCAGCAACCAGCAGCAAGAATGCACCTCGGATGAGGTTGAATGTCAAACCAACAACGTTTGTATCCAAAGTGCTAGTTGAACCGCCTCCTGCTTGGGAACTTTGTTGAGCTAGATTGTTGAAGAAGCTTTCCAACCCGCTTAAGAAAATAGCTTGGGCTGGAGTTGTAAAGGTATCGAGTAATGCGGTAACAGTGATAATGGCGGCAACAATATGCCAAAAGCGAATTTTTCTACCTAAATACTTTTCTAGAATTGGTACTGTCCGAATTACGTACCCAATACTCAAGAAAACAATGGTGGCACATCCCAAAATAGTGACGAATATGGGTTTGGTAGCTAACAAATAAATTCCAATCGCAAGACATAGGAAAATGAAAAGTAAGTCTATGCGGTTGATTTTCAGGTGTCTCAAGTTGGTTGAAAATTTCCGAGATGACAGCAGTTTTAACTGAGAAATGTGAGATTTTGTGTTGTTCATTTTTCTCTTCTCGTTTGTAGAATTAAACTTGCATTTCTGGTTTGCTGGCTTTTCTTTGAGTTTGTTTCTGGCGTTGCCTTGCAGTATCTTTATCAGTCTGGGCTTGGGTAGAGCGAGTTGATTGCTGATTGTCCAGTAGCGTTTCTATCTCACGCAGGGGGATGCTACACTGCAAAATCTCCGGAGGTTGCCCTGGTACTAAAACGGCATCAAGTACTTGTTCATCGTTACGGTTAGGGTTAAATCCTTGAAGTAGCCGTGTACCATTGGGCAGTTTCACTACTTCAAACTCGTATTTGACTTTGCCCTTTTCAGTCCAGGTGAATGTCGGTTCATCGTTGCTGTTAAATCGCTTAGGTAGTTGTTCTTGAAATTTTTGAATTAATGCTTGGGTACTGGCTTTGAGGGCGTATTCTTCTTTCGACTGTGGCAGTTTGCAGATGCCCGTTTTTTCATCAGGGCTGAGATTGTCTTGTGCGATCGCCCACTGTCCCTGAGTGCGAGTACCAGCAAAAAGTGTTTCGCCTTGGGTATTTTCTAAGGCGATCGCTACCTGTTTGTCTTGTGCTTCTACCCATAAAGTTTTGTTACTGGAAATGGCGATACCTGCTTGGGTAGATTGGTCAAATAATTCACCAGCAACTTTGGCAAACCCCACTAAAGCATCAGCACAGGCAGCTTGTTGTTGCTGTGCTTGGCGTTTCGTCAGATGTTCTAAAATATCAACGTCTGCTGGTGGCTGATTAGCAGAGTTAGGTGGGACAATATCTGCATCAGTTTTTGACTCAACAACAGTAGAATTATTTTGTGGTGCTGCCATCTGTTTTTCCAATCGGCTAACTACCATTTCTAAACGGTCAAGTCGCTTGGAAAGAACTTTCAGGTAGGCTTCAATTTGGTCAAGCTGTTCGCTGACGCTGGCATCCTTATTTAATTCAAATGGTTGAGATTGGTATTTGGGGTCTATTTGCGAACCAAGATTGTCTACTTTCGAGCCAATTTTGGTAGCAGCTACAGCCAGTGGATTGTCTGCGGCTGACTCTTCAGATACAGTTTGAAAATCTTGAGACTTTTGAGACTTTTGAGACTCTGGTGAGTCCGGTTTTGCTTCTTGCAAGCGACTGGCTATGTTATCTACGCGGTCATTCTGCTGTTGCAGTTCTTTGAGAATTCGTTCAAGCCGCTTGGAATCAGCTTCGGCTGCTAGCTGTTCTAAAACTCCTTGTCCCACAGCAATTCCCAAAGATGCCAGTTGTCCTGCTAATCCTGCTAAATTCACCCCATTCACTTCTCGTCCATTGGTAGCAGCTGTGGCACTTAAACGCGAAGCTTCGTCCAGAGGTTCTCTGGATTTGGAGTTTTTAGCAGCAGTTTTATTGGTATTAGCTCTGTCTTGAGTTTTAGGTTGTGTTTTAGGCTGAGACTTACTTTGGGTTTTAGTTGAAGTTTTGGCTTGAGTCTTAGTTTGGGCTGCGCTAACACGACTAACAGATAGCTCGTCTTCTTCATCTAAGTCATCTAGGTCATCTAGTTTAGTGTTGAAATCATCATTTAATAGGTCGTCTAGTTCGTCGTTTATATCATCTTTTTCTTCATCTAAATCGAGTAGGTCATCTTCTAATTCATCATCGAGATCGTCTAGTTCTGTTTCAGCAAAACCGCAAATTTCAGCAATGTTAGAAGGGGTGAAGTAGTTTTCATCTTTGCTGGTAATTCCTTCGAGGTTTTTAATCAGGTATTTGCCACTGGTTTTGTGGTTGGGATCATTAGTGAGGTAGAAGCGATAGCCTCTAATCTCGTCATCATCTCCACCTCCTACACAGAGTTCTACTGTGATGGGGGCTTTACCTGATTCCTGGCTGTAGTTTTCTACATAGGCTTTAAAGTCTTCGTGGGACTGGATAGAATCATCCTGAATTGAGGATGCGATCGCTTTATCCAATGTGTTTTCAATATGGCGGAGTTTACGGCGATCTGTCAGGTTTTCCCATGAGCGATTTTGAGAATTTTGTCTTTGCTTAGGTTTGGTCAGTGTTTTGGTAGCCATAGGTACTCAAAGCTGATTGCCTTAAGAGTTAACCTAACAAGACTTTATCTGGAAACAGCTAGACCAAATGGCGATTTATAAGTTGTCCAGTTGGCTAATCTTGACAGTTCGCAGTTTTATGAACAAATATCCTCAAGCTAATTTTCTCACATGACTCAGAATAAACAACGTTTGAGAAAACCATAAATCATTAAGTGTTTCATATTTTTGTATAGCTACTTCATTTCTTATTGAAAATAGAAACTGAAGCTAGCCAAGCAGCAATTGCATAAGGAATTTCCACCTATAATGTTCTAGTAAAGTTTACTAGAATAATTTGGTCTACTACCAACTGTGAGATGAACAGTACAACACAACTATCACCGCCCCCAGGTGGGATTGATCCTCTCTCACTACCATCTGTCCCATTAGGAAATCGGGCGATACTTCCAGCAGTGCCAGCAGTCTACTTCTGCATAGAGGCAGACAACAAAATACTGTATATAGATTCCACACTCAATCTAAATCAAAAGTGGATTGCCAATAGTCAATACAGTCATCTCGCGGCGATGTCCGATGTTCGGATCGCGTGGTTGTTAGTAGATGAGCCTGAAAACTTGGAAGGTATAAAACAAGCCATGATTGAGTATTGGGAACCAACACTTAATGACTGGCGCTACAAACTACAGCTGATTCAAGATTTAACTATCGACGGGTGGCACGATTTCCAAAAGGTAAACTTGGAAATTTGGGCTATGTACAGAGATGCTGTGATGCCCACGCCTGCGCCTGAAAATATTGCTGCTGCTTACAGAAACGAGATTAGAAATAAGGCAGAAGAATTTAGAAAGGTCAAGTCTCAAGAGCGCCGCCAACGACTTGACCAGCTGCGGGCTGAGGTACGAGAACTAGAGAGCAGTGGATTTGTACCCCCAGCTGGTTGCTACCTCAGCACTTACAAAGTGAAAAAACTCTACGGCTCCTATGAATACTGGAAATTGTGGAGTCATTACCCAGTGTTCCCGGCAAAGATGAACGACAAGCAAAAAGCGTTCTGGTTAAGCCAGGGCAAGGACTACCAGAAAAGCGGCAAGGTTAAAACCATGCATCTAGGGAAGCCTGACACCTTGGCATACAACGTAGCAATACAAGGGTTAGCAACCCGTAGGCGTATTGAGGCATTGCAGCGAGAAATTGAAGTGCTGCTATGGAGTTTCGATGATGAGAGCAAGGAATAAACATAAACCCAACCCATATTGTTCTAGTAAGCTTTACTAGAACAATATGGAAAGGCACACACCAAGAAAAGCGATGCCTTTGTCGTTGGCGCAGCCTAAGAAGAGAAGTGCGGGCTACGCCTACACAAGTACTACTCAGAATTGTCTACATTTAGTTTGACTTTGAAATATTGCCGCTTTAGCTTCGAGTCGCCACGATTTGCATACTGGTTAGATTTTTCAAAAATGGTTATCAGTCCGCGTTTCTCCATTTCCTTAAAAAACCACTCCCATCTGGCCAAGTCTTCTGGTGTAGCAGTAAATCGCAAATCGTTAATTTCACCCATCAGCATCACCCCATCTGACTGTATCTAAGAACTCAATAGCATCACTTCCCCAGGTGTCCCAAGCTCTGTTTCCTGGTTCACAGTCTTCTTCGCATCCATGTCTAGACTGTCTAGCCTGACTATCTTCACCTGGAGGATCAAGAACATCCAGACGCGATTCAATCAGAGCGATCGCTGCTGCAAGAGTTGCAATCTGATCTCTGTCTTTCCTAATTTCCCCCATTAAGCCTATCTGATTATTAGCTATACGCCGTTTCAACTCATCCACCTCTACCTTGCTAATAGTTGGTTTAGCTTGGGTAGATTGAACAAGCAAAGGAACTGTTAGACGATTCTTCAACGCATCCAACACAAATTCTTTAAGAGAAATACGCTCATCTTGCGCTCGTGCCTTTACAGCCTCAAGTAGTTCTTTCTCGCCTTCTCCATCAAATTTGATGTTTAATTGTGGTCGGCTCATGACTAGACTTGACTAGACTTGTCTACCCAATAATAGAACAAACTGCATCCATCTGTAGGGGTTAGAGTGTTTTGTCCCATGACATGACACTACAACATCTACCCTAAAACAAGACTCAGCTAATTACAGATGGCTTTTAGGGTGATATCAGTTTTGCTATTAAAATTGCCTGTCAACGCCAAAATTAACCCCACTATTGAGGTCTTGTCATTACCAACATTTTTTCAAAAATCAGCACCTCATAAAAAGTGACGTTCTAGAACCCTGATCTCCTCGTAGACTATTCTCAATATACAAATTTAATGAGAAAATATAATTGGTTTATAACCATTAAGCGATAGTCTGCGATTATTGCCATATAAGGCTTTCAGGAGATGTTGGTAATGACAAGCTATTGAGGTAGGGATTTAGATTAGGTCAGCTAAGGAAATTTTAGTAGTACTATAGTACTACTAAAAATGATCTAAAGTAGCTATTAATGTGGACTGGACTGCTGTAATACCAAGGGTAATCAATATAATGCAGCGCAATCCTGCCTTGGAGATAATAAAAGCGTTGTCTTGCCCTACCTTCTAAAATTACTATGGATAACAAGGTTGAGTACAAGATTAGGCGGTTTGTGCGAGATTTACACATTAATCTGCTGTACACACTCAAAAAAGTAGAGAAAAAAGACTCTCAAGGCGAAATTGAAATAAATTATTCTTTGTATAAACGATGGAAGCTAAGAAATGAAAATCAAAAAAGTATCGCCTTTGCTTTTACAAGTATTGAAAATGTAAGCGGACAAACAAGCTTATGGGTACATGAATTACAGGTTATCCGTGACCAAGATAAAGCTAAGGGTTTGGGTTCATATTTGCTTCGTAAAATTATTAAAAATGGTGAAAAATTAAATTTACCAGTATCCCTTTTTGCAGACCCTGGTGGTGCGGGCGGTGTTTGGTTCAACCAAGAAGAATTAACAAATTGGTACGCCAAGTATGGATTTGTAAGGGAAGGTGGAGCGATGATTAAAAGACCTAAATTGCTTGACTCATGGTCATAATATTCAGATGTACCACCCTACCTATACTTTTTCAATTAGTACTAAATTTTATGAAACATATCTGTTACTATTGTAATGAAATTGCAACTACTAAAGAACACACTCCACCTAAATGTTTTTTCCCGAAAAAGAAAGATTTACCCTCTGGTAGCCCTGATTATCGAAAAAATTTAATTACAGTTCCATCCTGTGAAAAACATAATACTGGGCGTTCCAAAGATGATGAATATACAGCCGTGTCAATTATTATGCACTCTGACAACAGCGATTTAGCTTTTTCTTTGCTGATGTCTAAGTGGATAGACGTTTTAGTCAGGCAAAACGCATCACTAGGAAAGTTAATTTTCTCTAGGTCTACACCAGTGGTAGTGCCTTATATGCATGGAGACTTGTTAATTCCAGGCAAAACTTTAGCTATTGCTTACGAACGAGAACGCATTGATAAAGTGATTAAATCTATTGCTTATGCTCTTTATTATCACGAATCAAACTATAAAGATAAGTGGAAGGGAGAGTGCATTATTAAAAGTCCAAAGTTCTTAATGCCTGATTTATCTTTAAACCCAGATCATGATTATTTAGTTCGTGCTAGTCAAGCATTTAATGAATTAGGGCTAGAAAAGAAAGGAGGACATCCTAAGATTTTTTACTATCAAATGCATAAACTTAAAGATAAAGATTGGGCGATAAAAATGGTTTTTTATCAAAGTATTATATTTTTTGCATTACCTTGTTCTCCAGCATCTAAATTGATAATTTAGTAAAGAAAAGTACTTGTTGATTTGCTATTGATGCGTTTATTAGGGAGTTGAGGGAATGAGTAGATATCACTTTGCCCAGAGGTGGGACTAAAACGGCAACGAATATATTGAGTCAGATATGCACTGTGAGATTTGGAATGATGATAGCCAACTACTGATATGGACTGAATACTTCCCCACAGCGTTGGGAGCGCTGACATCTACAAGGGTTAAATCGTTTTTGACGATTGTGTAGACTTTGGTTGTTTCACTCACTGTCTGACCTCATTTCAAATAATATTTATCGATTTGTTCCCTCATATAAGCTAAGGCCGAATGAATATCTGAGAATGGTAGGCTTTCTTGTAGCACCATTAAATCCTTCACGGGCACATATAATTCACCCAAGTAGCAGCCAAGACGCAGATCAAACCACACGTCAATAATGCAGCCTTTATGCCAACCTTGCGAATAGTATTTATCGATCTGTTCCCTCATATAAGCTAGAGCCGAATGAATATCTGAGAAGGCTTGCCTTTGTTGCATCAACATTCTGTTGCGTACCGGGGCATATAATTCAGCCAAGTAGCAGCAACGCCTATCATCACGCCATACATCAATAATGCAGCCTTTATATTTTTCCGAATGCTTTAAATCCTTAGACA
This sequence comes from Calothrix sp. FACHB-168, assembly GCF_963889195.1. Lineage (NCBI taxonomy): Bacteria > Bacillati > Cyanobacteriota > Cyanophyceae > Nostocales > Calotrichaceae > Calothrix > Calothrix sp. FACHB-168. Next base: position 29,345 of record NZ_CAWPNJ010000027.1, on the reverse strand, counting down.
GTAAATCAATCATGATTATCACTCATTTTGTCAGACGTTACCAAGAAGACACTGTGTTTATACTCTATACCAATTAACCGCTTTGTTTCTTTAGGATTCTCCTCAATGTGATTCAGTATGTCACTCATGTTTTGGTGTCAAAAAACTTATCATTATGTTCTTTTACCACAAAATATACTATTTTCGAGATGTCTAATGTGTTACACAACTTGAAGTTATATTGAAGTAAAACTTAGCACAGAAGTATAGAGGAAAATATGAGAGATCGCTTAATGGATAAACTGTTTAATGAGGCAGTCAGCCCAATCTTCTCTTCAAACAACTTAACTAAATATTCAGCGCTCAAACAAAGAGAAGACGAATTCAAAGCATTATTTAATATTGAACTAGTAGAATATGTTGACTCGAAGAGAGGATTTAACTTATCTCTATTTATCCGCGACTTTTTGAGCGAAGCTAAATTGCCATATAATAGTGCCGTTCAGCAAAAATATGGAGAGCGAGCAGCGAATTTGATTGGGGAATTAATTTGTATTTGAAAGCCATATTTTCCCAACAAAACTTAAGCATAAATAAGGATTTTAATTGATTTTTCCTGAATGAAATATTCTATAAAATTAAATCAAATCTATATCCTGACTGCTAATATGGTGTCCATTATGTGATAACTCATGTTTTCTGTGAGGTGATCGTTCCCTCTCTAAAATCATCGCTTCTAGCTCACTGGCACGTTCTTCTGAAAGTGGAAATATCTCCTCACCCGTCTGGAGATTACCTCGACAAATCGTCCGCTTACCTTCATTTCGCACAATAAAATCACCACTGGGTTGCACATAAGCAGTCCAATGGCTACCAATTTTAAACTGCTCAATTTCATTACTTGCAGATTGATTGGCTTGTCGCTGTTCTTTTGTAGTAGCGATCGCTCCTACCAAATTATCAAACATTTCTTTACGCCAAAGTTCACGGTGAATGGCTCGGAATTGCCCAGCAGCATCTAACTTTGGTTCTGATTCCGGTAATGGAACTTCTGGCAGATTGATTGACTCAGGATTAACTTTGAGGATAATACTAGAGCCATCTGGTTGCAAAGTAGCTGCAAATGTAGCACCAATCGGCAGTTTCGGACTGTCAGGAGCAAAAGTGCCTAAATTCTTACCATCAATCTGTAATATCGGTGTACCGTTGTAACGATAAAACTCTGGATGTGATTCGGGTAACTCAAAAACTCCCACTTCCAGAGTAACGCTGCGCTTTTTCCATTGCTTACTAGCAAAGTTTTCATTGGCGAAGTGATTGTATTTGATACCCAACACTTTAATTTCATCAAACTGAAAATCCTGAAGCTGCTGACATACTTCCTCTGTAAACAGGTTATATGCCAAAGCACCAACCCCTGAATCCTGACGTGATGTTGCCCAACTATGATCTGTTGGAGGAATAATTCTCAAATCCTTAGGGATATTAAGTTCATCTAAATCGTTAATGTTTTCGCCAAATTTAGCAGTTAATTTATCAACTATTTTGGGGGATAAGTCTTTTAAAGCAAATTCAATCAGAGGTAATTGAGGATGAATCGTGGCATCAAATCTAATTCCCTTTTGTTCTAAAGATTCTTTCCATTTAATAGCACCTGCACCGAAAGGAACACTCAAAACATAAATATCCTGTGGTAATGCAACACTTGGCAGTTCATAATTATGCTGAAACGAAAACGTAATTTCCATCTGTTCTGCCAGCTTTAAACAGTCTTTGCGATGCCGATCTAATTCTGGACGGGTGTGTTGTGTGTGCCACAGTGCTGCCGCGCCTTCTGTGCGAGACGCTACGCATTGACTGAGCCTGTTCCCAGGATTTACAAACCTCTCTTCTGGACTGGTGAATAATTCATCAATTTCCGCCCGATAGCTTTCGTAGAGCTTTCCTAGTTCCTCATTAAAAGCTTCCCTGTCGTCTCCCACCCGTTCCTTAATTTCGTCTCTAGCTTGCTGAAACCTTGTTTTCAATTCCTCCGCCCATTCCAAGGCATCTACAGATAGCGTCTCTTTGGGAAACAGGTAGCGAAATTCATGCCTATCTCTGCTGCGAATGCGTGTTGGTTCCCACAAAGGATTGACTACAACTCTTGCAATGACGTTGATTGAGCCGGGAGCATCCGCAGGTATGGCAAAGGAGCGATAAAGCCGTTCATCTTTTTTAAAGTCAAAGAAGTAACTGGGGTGAGACTCTGACCATTTTTTAGCATCGGCGAGTAAATTTTCCCCACCTATTTCTTTGATATCTTCCAATCTTTCTGCACTTTTGGGCGAATCTACCTCAACCTGAAGTGCCTGAAATAGACGGTTTAGTAGCTTCCTTTGTCGTTTTTTAAATCGCTCTACATTCTCCCCGTCTTGGGGCATTGATGACTGTACACGCCCAATGTTTGTTGCTACTAGCCCGACTTTATTTTGACTGCTGGCAGCAGCAATCTCTGCTAAATTTTTGTATTTTAAGTTGCCTTGTTCATCTGTAATTTCCGTATACGCCAGCTTAGGGCGTTGTTTAACTGGCTCAAATCGTCCCACTTCACCTGCGCGGAGAGTTTCTTGAGCAATATTAGGCAGTTTACTAGCAGAACTGACCATTAATTGGTCGCCGTCAAAATCGGCTTGGTGGTATTCCTCGGCATCCTTGGGGTGAATCCACACTACGTTGCGAGTTTTCTTTAATTCTGGGTCGTGGATATTTTGGTAGAGGCGGATGTTGTCTGAGTTGACAATGGGGTAACGGGTGAGAATGACATCTCCTTCTGGTAGATGGGGTACACAGATTGTGCCACGAGTTAGGCGATCGCATGGCATTGCCATACCCGAATTATGGTTGTATCCTCCCTTAATCGCTAAGTCCCGCCATTGATTGGCTATGTAATCGGTGGCAAACTTGCGAAATTTGGGGGTTTCAATCAATTGACCATATTTATCGCTACGGAGTAGGGAAATCCAGCGAGATTCCTGTGCTTGATTGTTAGCATTACCCTCAATTTCGTTAAAAGCTTCTTCTGACTGCTCTTGCTGCGATCGCTGTTGTTTGTCATATTGTTGGATGATGTATTTTGCCAACAACAAGGGATTGCGCTGTAACTCGGCAAGTTCTCTAGCTTTTTCTTCGGTGGGTTTGCTCAAATCTTGTTTGACTGCTTCTTCTGAGTACCAAATGGTAAACTGCCAACTATTATCGTAGCTGGTGGCTTTGGCGTTACCTCGATTACCGATTACCGCTTGGGGAAACTCATAGTCACCGCAGGGTATTAAGTTTTTGAGTTCTGACTTTTTAATGCCTTTAATTGAGGAACGATCCATAATAATGTCGTAGCCTTTAGCATCAGTCAAATTCGCATCGGGTAAGAAAGTACCTTTGGACAAGAAGCTGGTTTTTGGACACTCGGAATTATCTGGTTCAGCCCAATTACTCCTCCAGGCAAACCGAAATTGGAATGGACAATTGCCTTCTCCTCCCAATTGTTTGGCAAGTTGGGGCGAAATCTTGCCGTGACAGTCTCCTGTTTTATAATGAGCATACTGTGGATCTTCAAAGTCCACAATTTTCACTCGCAGCCCTGTAAAAGTTTCTGAGCCTTTGTAGCAATTGCTAACTAGTAAAGAACCATAGCGACAGGCAGTATCTGGTTCTGTAGCGAATAAGCGTCTAATTTTTTTATGCAGTGAACCATCAGCAAAGTAATAACTATTGCCAGAACTAAAAGCTAACTTGCGTCGGATTCCATCCTGAAAGGTTCTTTGTCTTAAATGGTTGGCATCTGGATTTTTACTGTCAATTTTAACCAGTAGTAGAGATTGTAAATCTTCTGCTTCAAACATTTGTTCAAGCAGAGAATTTTTAATGATTTCTGGTTCAGATAAATATCTCCCCTTACCATTGTTATACGACCCATCAAAGATAGGTATGCTCAGACCAGAACCTTCTAAGACTCTAGTGGTTAAATCCATTACCAATAATCTATTAGATAGCTTATCTAGCAAGCATGAAACTCCAATATTCACCTTGGCACGAAATTACACTCGATAAAATCATCCAAGTGGATAATTTACTGATTTTATGGCAGGCGGTATTTTATACGGTATTAGCTCTGCTAGCAGACTTCCAAGAAAGTTAAATAGCTGAACAGCGCTTTTAATCGTATTATCATTGTTCCACTGTGTTACTTAAGCTACACAATTTTAAAGCTACCACTAGATTTTATGAATAAAAGAATTCAACGACTAGAAGATGGTTTATTAGTAATGCTTTATGACGATGACCCAGATTCACCAGGAGATGAGTTAATCACTCCTTCTGATGATATATCCCAAGATGAGCATTACCCCGAATATGCTCATCTGAAATCTGGTGAAAGCATAATAATTAAGGAAAATCCTATCAAACCTACATCAGGTTCTTATTATCCAAGTGGATATGAAGATTTAGATGAATTCCTCAATAGCGATCCTGGGGCAATTGATCGACTAGGTGATGAAAGTTCAACTACTCGTGGTTGGCGTCCACCTGAACCAGATGAATCTTGGTAAAACTTCCCGGAGCAGACTCCTGAATCTCTATTTACCAAATTTTCTATGGGAATAACATTTTTGAACAAGCTGTTTCCACAGTTAAAAAAAGAAGAATTCAGAATTCAGAATCAATGAGTGGGGATTTAGACCCACACTTTGACAAAGCTCAGTGACCATCATTTGATTGTTGCACCACCAAATTTTGAATTTGGCAGGGGACTTAAACCCGTTTATTCAGATGCCCTCTACGAGAGGCTGCGCGTAGCTTGCTTTCTGGGCAGGAGTACGCAGACTCGCTCTAAGCGTTGGCGCAGCATCTCTAAGAGTTGCTATGCCGTTGGCGAACGCGAACAGCTTGTCGCAGACAAGCCTCTGGTAGAGAAGGCTTTACGCTGCGCTATCCGCTACTCGTACAGAATTCATTCTCAATTCTGACTCCTGAATTCTGATTGGTAAATAAACTGTGAAAATACTGCCTTTCCCTACAGTCGATGAAACAGAGATATTCCCTTGATGGGCTTCAACAATTTGACGGGACAAATATAATCCTAAACCGTTCCCCCGACGTTGATGCTTGCCCTGTCGAAAGCGATCAAATAAGAGTAATTGTTCTTCTGGATTCATGCCAATACCTGTATCCTCTACTTCAATCGTTACCCCTTGAACAGTTGAATTGAGGCGAACTTCTACTGACCCAGCATCACTGAAGCGAATGGCGTTACCAACTAAGTTAGTGAGTAGTCGGCGTAGTTCCAGGCGATCGCCTCTAACCCTAACTAAAGAAGCTTCAGTACCCTCTGTCAAGACAGCTTTGAGAGTTAAATGTTTAACATCAGCCAAAGGCATTAGTTCTTGCACTACTTGCTGACATAATTCCCACAGGTCAACCACAAAGAAATCCAAAGTTTTGCCTCCAGCTTCATACTGGTAAACTTCTAACAAGGTATCGACCATTGACAACAAAGTTTGGTTACTCTGAGCCATTTGTTCTAAAGATTCACGCATTGCTGATAAGGTATTGCCAAAAACACCTCTTTGCAGCAACTTTAGGAATTGGTCAGCAGCTATCAACGGAGTTCGCAGGTCGTGAGTGAGACGGGTTACAAAATCTTCCCGTCGCTGAATGAGGAATAGTTGTTCGTCCATACTGTGTTTCAGTCTCAACAAAGCCCGCACCCTAGCCAGTAATTCCTTCTTATCTACCGGCTTGCGAATAAATTCATCTGCACCTGCATCTAAACCTTTGACGACACTTGATTTTTCAGAACCTGTCACCAGCAAAATTGGGATAAAAGGTAAGTTTGAATTGTGCTTAATTTGCCGGGTAACTTCGTAGCCATCCATATCCGGCATCACCACATCTAGGAGTACCAAATCGGGAGGAGATTCAGCAATTTTTACCAATGCTTCAGCACCACTGTCGGCTATGATCACGTTGTATCCCTTCAGCTTCAAAGTGACTTGCAGCAAGCGCAGGCTGTCAGCTGAGTCATCCACCAGCAGAATTCTTTGGTTTCTTTGTTCTGAAGTTATATTCCAAGATAAAGTGTTCATAAAACGCCTTTGATAAACCTAATTTCTTTTGAGTAGAGAAAAAGAGTAATAAAGCTAAATTTCGTTGTCAAAAGTGCATTTTCAAGCGCCATGCTAACCACTACGCAGCGATGAAAATTCATCAGATTTTTCTAAAAGTCAAGGCATTGGTCAATATAATTACTAATTCGTAATACTCGCCTCTAACGAGAAGCAAGCTACGTAATTGGTAATTAAGAAACTGGTTATAGTCTCCCATCTCTACAGGTCACAACCTTATGATTGAGGTCTAAATTTCCATGCATAACGTAACTACGATTAATAATTACGAATTGTTAATCTGGCTATGTTATGTGTAAGAGCCAAGGTTCTCGCTTAGAAATAAGCTACATCCTCCTCTAAGTGTGATGTGGACACAAGTCAGAATAAACTGTATTGGTTTCAGTTTAACTTCAGTGCTTTTATATTTTTTTATACTTTAGGAAGATTTTTTCAGAGAATTTTCAGATTAAACGATGTCCATTTTGAACACTGGAGCTTTTTTAACAGCCAGTTGAGATATGTAGCCTTTGATATATAAACTTTTCAACCAATACTGTAAAAACTACTGGTTTCAACCTGAATGAGGTTTAATAACATTGAAATGCCGGTTTCCATCTCAATAGCCACATTTTGGCTGAATAGCTAAAATTTTTCGTCCAATGGAGTAATCCTTTCCTTGAAACCATATTCGACAGTTAAAAAAGTATAGTTACCAAGCTGCTGAGGTAAATAATGGTAGATATTCGAGTAGCAATTATTGAAGACCATAGCTTAACGCGGATTGGGATGCGTAGTTCTCTCAACGAGCAAGAAGGTATTCAAGTCGTGGGTGATGAAGCTACAGCCTCCAATGGGTTGAAACTGCTCCAAAGTACAAAACCAGACATAGCGATCATTGATATTGGCTTGCCGGATAGAGACGGAATATGGCTGGTGCAGCAGTTTCGGGAATCTTTAGTGTCAGAAACAGCAGCACAGACTAAAGTAATGATGCTTACTTCGTTTGCCAAAGAGCAGATGGTACTGGCGGCGTTTGCAGCTGGGGCAGACTCTTATTGTGTGAAAACAATTAAGTTCGAGTTGTTGTTGGAAGCGCTGCATATCACCCATGAAGGTCAGTCGTGGATTGACCCAGCGATCGCTCGTATTGTTCTCAAGCATACTCGTCAAGGAGCGACGGCTATGGTGAAACCGAGTGCTACTCAGACGGTAACGATCTCTGCAATTGACCCAGAGCAAGCAAGCATTCTGCAAGCAGATCCACTGACAAATCGGGAACTGGAAGTCTTGGAGTTAATTGTCCAAGGCTACAGCAATAACGAGATTGCCCAGAAACTCTATCTCAGCTTGGGAAGTGTAAAAGTATATGTGCGTGGGGTTTTGAACAAGCTTTGTGCAAGCGATCGCACTCAAGCGGCTGTATTAGCGTTGCGGGCTGGTTTGCTCAATTGAAGTCACTGTACAGAAGCAACTGTACAGTGCTTGGTTGTTAACTTGAGAGGGGAGCGATGTCTACGACGGTCTACGCGCAGGAGTGACCCAGGAGAATCGCCTGCATAATACTGACTTGCGTTGTATACAGTGATTTTCCGCTACCACTCTCTAAGTCGAAATAAGTAGCAAATCGTCGTAGTTTCCCTGTCGTCAATTGCAGCAAATAATCAAAGGCTTCCGCAGCAACTCGCTGGTTAATACTCAAGGACTGGCTATTGAGCAAGGCCATTTGTTCACAGGACAAGTTGTTGTCTGCCAACTCTTCTGGTTGTGAAACCAGTAGATCGGGTTGCTGTATGATTGGCGCAGGTAAACGAAAGCAGCCCAAAGCCTCAAAATGATAGTCATTGGGGTTAGTAGACAGATGAGAACCTAATAGTACCTGACCACTACGCTTGGAGTTACCGCAATCCAAATGCCAAATGTGAGGCGCGGGGCGATGAGTGTTGTGCTGAAGTACTTGGGTAATTGACTCTCTGGCTTTGGCATTATCTACGCAAGCAGTGACAACAATCAGAGTATTATAACTGGGGACAATCCATTCGGGTTGGAAGGGTTGAGCGATCGCTGTAACTTCCATCTTCCAAGCCAGGGAATAGCGCAGCGCCAGGGTTTTGGCTTTGTTGAGTCCGATTTCTGCATCACAGAAGCACTGGCGGAAAACGTTAACTGACTCAACACGATCCGGGTCAACAAAGTAGAGTTTCACCTGTTTACCTTGCTGAGAAAGAACTCTACCTAACCGAATCAAAGAAGGAGCCAACCAAGAACCAGTACCGCCGCACCCAACTAGCCACAGTTCTATCTTCGAGTAGTTGACAGTCAGGACAGGAGAAGAATTTGCCAAATCAAGATTTAGCTCCATAGTACGGTTGGTTAAGTTGATACAGGTATTGGTGAGGGAACAGACATTTGCTAAATTGAAATTCACCTCTATAGCTTCTCCATCACATTTACAGGCGGTACATCGGTACTGTAAAATTTGCAGCCAGATGAAAGTGAGACATCAACCATAAAAAAGTCTCGGTCAATGTCAAACACTGCTCTAGCAGGTACATCCCAACAGTGGCGAAACAGTCCAACCCGGATTTTAATCTCTGGTTTCAGGGTATTAACTCTACCCAGTACTCCATAAATGCGAAAGCCAGATTCATCAGCATTATCGGTGGTAGAGAAAAAGGCAGGTAAGGAACCGTGGGAATGGATATCTACAGCCGCTTTCTGGTGGGAAGAGTCACTCCCAGAATGAGTTGGCTGGCAGCTAGTTGGAGTTTGAATTTGCTCTGGGACTTGTAAATCCCAGCCTGCATCAGTACAGTGGAGGTGAAAGAGAATTTCATGAAATTGATTGCCAGCTTGATAACTCGACCGCCACATTTCCAGTAGCAGCGATTTGGGAATTAAGGGAGTGACTTTGAGATAAGGTGTTAGGTGAGGTAGTCCTTTGATAGTTTGGGAACACAAGCAAACGGGCATTAATACCTCTATGCCAGGACGAATGGCTCTAGCAAAGATGCCATTTCCGGCATAAAGGTACTCTAGTCCACTGCTGGTGTGTGTTGGTAAAGAAGGAGTTGTGACAATTTTGTAACCAATAATGCCTTCAAGCAATGGGTTCATCGAGGATTTCCTGCACAAGCATAGCAACACTTTTTTGATTGCCGATAGGCACAAGGTCAGATACAGGATAGGTTACACGTCTGCATCTTTTGTGCAGTTTTAGAAGTTGGTGGCGAACATCGTTGCGGTATTTTTGTGATTTCTTTATTGTTAAATGGTTAGTGAAAATACTGCAAATAAACAAATTCCAAGCATGGTTAATTGATAGACCATTAGCAGCAGGTGGTTCGTTCACTCCCCAGCACACTTGTCCAGAACTATAGACATTGGGTAGTGGTACATGAAAGGTTGGTGATTGAGGAGTAAATTCCTTATCTTTAATTGCCCAAACCCAATATTTTAATCCCTTACCCACAAACACCATCGCAGGTAGCGGAACAGTTAAAGAACCGAGTTCATCGCAGTTAATTGTATAAGTGGCTGGCGGTATGAATTTTACCAAATATGTATCTGTACTGCCCGTACCCCAGCGCACAATTCCTGGTTCCATCCAACCGGTATCAATGGGTTCATTGCTGAAGGCAGTTCTCAGGGCTGCGGGTGAAATGGATTTGTAGACATGAGCTTCGGGAATTTCTTTGTCTCGGTGGTGGAATATATAAATACCATCCAGAAACAGCAATTCTGCTTGAATAACTGGAGATTTACGGGGAGGGTCTGCCAAAATTGCTCGTAGAATCTCGCCGGATAGAATTGCTGTGGATGTAGTGTCGTTTAATGTGGTTTCGATGCTTGTTTCCATAGTTGTAGTAGGATTTGAGCATGAGGTTTCAAGTCTGCTTCTAGCCAATCAATTAAATCGGTTGCACAGTTCAGCATTCGGCTGGCTTGCTGCCATTTTCTGCTCAGGAAGTTAATTGATGCTTTTGACCAAGGCAGAGATGTGCTGTCAGGTTGGTAGTAATAATCGTCTACGTACTCGTCTAGCCAGATGTTTTTGGTTTGATGATCTAGGAGCCTTAAAGCTAGAGGCAAAAACTTTAAAGGGGTATGTGACTGATAGCACTGCCATTTCAGTTGTTTTTGGTCAATTTTGCCTGGGTGGTCGATGTCACTGTATGTAATTCCGTAAATTGCAAATTCACTATCAAACCACTCACTGCCTTCTGGGTTAATGTCATCGAGCCAACAGCGACCATCATGGCTAAAGGGTAAAAGTAGCTGCCAACCATCTTTGAGATGTTCAATTTCTCCATCCATTGTCCAGTCAATACCCATTGGGGTAATAGGAATGCTGTGCAATCTTTGTTCGTAGGCTGTTTCTACAGTCCAGTGGGATAACGGAAGTAGATGAGTGTAAATCAGTACAATAAATTCCAGTTCTCTAGGACTATGGCAATCTACATCTGTAAGTGGGTAAATAGGAGTTTGGCTGGCTTTCCATTCGGTAGGGAAGTAGTGCTGATACAGTGCTAGTAAGGAGTAAATGTTGAGTTGGGTTTCTAGATATTCAAGTGATTCAGTGGCATCTAAGGTGAATTGGCACTGACTAAGGCTGTAAATCGCCTCTGCCATGCTGATGGGTACAAGGTGAGACATATTATTAGCGGCAACTCGTCATTCATAGGAACGAAATTGAAGAATAGATAGAGGTAGTGGTCTAGTAAGGCAACTTTACTGGGTTAATAGCAGCTAGAAAAATTCCTCTTCTCCCCCTGCCTGCCTCTATCCGTTATTTTTGGATTGACACAGTAGTAGGGTGTGGGGGGTGTAGTTCAGTCAATATGCAAACTGCTGTAATTTGGACAATAATTTACCTCTCAAGTCAATTTCCAAGCCCTTTTGTCAGTACTCAAAAACCTTCAGGAAGAACGCTAGATGTGGGAGTGCAGACTATTAGGGATTTTAGGGTTTGATTGAGTTCTTTTGAAAATTCTGTTCCAGTTGCGATCGCCTCTTCAATCTGGACTGATAGCTGTGCTGCATTTTGCCAGTCAATTCCAGTAATAACCTGACGTTGACGCATTTGGTAGCACATTTCGACTGCGGGGTTGATTTCTTCAGGAGCCACTATCAGGCAATCTAGAGAAGAAACGCCTTTTTTACCAGGCTTCTTGATGATGTGAATGGGTTTTCCTGGTTGACGCTCAATGTCTGCGTTTGCCAGTTCAGCGCAAAGAGGAGTGAAGGCATCTCGTAGTAATTGGTCGTCAATGGCGATCGCTTCTGGAATCCAGTGCTGTTGACCTTCGTAGATGACGAGTAGTTTATTGCTATTTGTAGCAGTCATGGCATTTAAAACAGTGAAATTTGCGTAGTATTACTAACTGTCTTGGTGGTATCATAGCTAGCAGTTTGAGTACGAATTGGAGTCTGGGCAGTGGGCGATTTATTGGTTTTGACAGCTTTAGTCTGGGCTATATTCCGGCGAATCTGGCGATTAGGAAAATCGGCTTTCAGTTCGTCCAGTAGTTGAACAATTGCAGGTGGTAAATCACCGAGTTCTTCTTGATTGAGCATGGTAACTACAGGGAAATCACCATGACTGCTGGCAGCAATCATTACAGGTCTATCTCCTGTTTGTTGTGTAGGTAGTAAAGTGATAACGATTTGAACTTTGCATTGCTCGAAAATAAATGGTTCTAGTTGATTTACAGTGTTGATAGCAGATGTTTCTATCTCATCGTCCTCTAACTCATAAGAGTCGATTTCATCTTCGGCGTAGCTATTTTCATCACTTACTGGTTCTAAAAGTTGCAAAAAGTTAGGTTTACCTGCACGCAAGCGTTCTCTGTCAAATAGCAATCCTAAAGCTTGGAATTGTTCTTCAGGAGTGGTTTTTCCTTGCTGTTCTGAAATGTAAGATTTTAAGGTTTCAGATGTAACAGTGAGGTTGGCTTTGACAATGGCCTGTTCTGGTGTTAGCCATTTTGTAGTCATAGCTTTTTTGGCCTTGTTAACTGGTGTGCAAGCAGTTGTGGCGGTAGCCAAAAGTAGAAACTGTTTTTGAGAGTAGGGTACTGCTAGACTAAAAACATATCCCGTTTGCTTTTCTCGACTGAGCCATGTCCACGGTAATTACCACTACCTTGACCCTGGAGGAGTTTCTCAAGCTACCAGAAACAAAGCCTGCAAGCGTTTACATTAATGGTGAGATTATTCAGAAGCCAATGCCGAAAGGGAAGCATAGCCGATTACAGTTAAGGCTGTGCAACAGTATCAATGATGTTGCCGAAAGCCTGCATATTGCTTATGCCTTTCCAGAACTGCGCTGTAGTTTTGGTATCCGCTCAATAGTACATGATGTAGCGGTTTTCAACTGGTCGCGTATTCCCTTTGCTGCTGATGGGGAAGACGATAGTGATTTTCTGCTTCCTCCAGACTGGACAATTGAAATTCTTTCTCCCGAACAAAGTTCAAATCGAGTCACAGGCAATATTCTCTATTGCTTAGATCATGGTTGCCAATTAGGTTGGTTGATAGACCCAGAAGATCGTTCTATTTTGGTCTTCCGTCCAAATCAACAACCAGAACTTTTGCAGGGTGATGAGCGTTTGCCAGTGTTAGCTGGGATAGACTTAGAATTAACTGTTGCTCAGGTGTTTGGTTGGCTAAAAATGAGCAGTTAGAGAAACAGATAAAACACCATTTATTTTAGTAACTAGGCTGAATTCAATTACGTTTCAACATATTTGACTTTCATAGTGCGAACCTACTTAAATGTCAAAAAAGAGTTATAAGTAGAAAGAGTTATAAGTAGCAGCCAACAAAACAGTAAAATCCCTGCTGTTGGCTGAGAAATTAGTTAAAGCTATTATTAAGTCAAAAGTGAGTCTTTGAAATCGTGAATTGCCGTTGCTGTCAAAGCATAAATAACTCGGCGCTTACGCATGATGTGAGTGCCATCTACAGGAATACCTTTCTTCCAAGCAGCAATGATAGCTTTCTTGTCTGCTGAGTAAACAGTCTTTTCTCTGCGGTATTTTGGAGACAATTGTTCTGCATCTATCAGCACCTCACAACTTGGCGGATTTTCTTGAATTGTGATCCGAAGTGAATTACCAATCATTTGCTCAGGTAGAATTCCTGCGGCGGTTTGTTCTAAAATAGTTTCATCTAATTTTTGTCGCCAGCGTTCTAGTCTTAACAGTGCTGATTGATGTACAGATTTTAGATGTTCTAGTCGTTGCTTAATAGCCACTATTTCAGCATCCAGTTGCAATGCTAATTCTGCTTGGATATCAACAACTTCTTCTTGAACTTCCTGAGTTTCCCAAATAGCGGTGATAATAGCAGCTTCCTCTTCAGGAGTCTGGCAATTAGTTAGCTGTTCCCAGAGATGAGCAGCAGTTTGGGAAAGTCCTGCTAAGGATTGTTGAGCGAGTGTTAAATTCATGACTACCACTCCTCACAAACTTGGTAGTATTCATATTCAGCTTCAATCTGTTCTAAAATAGCTATAGTACCTGAATCTAAATTAGTATTGTCAGATAAATTTGAATTGACCTTTTGTGTAAGTTGAGGATTTTGATGAGCAGCAGTAGTTGAATCAGGTGAAGTTGGAGTTGTTATCAATGTTTGCATAAATGTTGCTTGCTTAACACCAGCAATAGTAGCGCGATAGCGCCTCTGGGGAGCAACCGCAGCAACTTTATGTGCCGATGGCTAGGATTTCAATCCCTGACACAAATACCCTAAAAAGTTTAATTTATTAGTGTTTATTAAAACGGAAGAGCCATTATTATTGACGTAGATCATCAATAGGCGGATGCCAACCTGCTGTTAACCAAAGTTGACGGGAATTTAGAATAAACCCATCATCGTGGTCTTGATCGTTAAAATCAAAACGACTGCAAGTTGCACGACCGATAGGAGTTGTTCCAATGATATTTAACCCATTTTCTGTCCAGATAAAATGCTCTGACCAATTTTGATTTCTCGGATTAAATAATGGAACTTCTGTTTGTGTTTCTGGATCAATCCCAGTTGTAAAATTATACCGTCTTTGATTACAACGATGACAAGCTAAAGCCAAATTATTGAGATCGTCTGTTCCTCCTAAAGATTGAGGAATAATATAATCAATTGTAAAGGGTGTTGCATTTGAGCGTTCTGGAGAGTGACAATATTCGCACAAGTATTTTGCCCTTTTACGGACGTTTAAGCGAATAAAATTGTTGATAACCACAATTAAGAAGCAAGTTTAGCGTTGATAAAACTAAAGATTTTTTCTAATTCCAATAAACCAGCTAGTTCTGCTTGTTCATCTGGATTGAGTAAATTTTCTTTATTTTTTTCTAATAGTTCCTCTAAACGAATTTGTAACTCTTCAGTAAAAGAAAAAGGACGAAACTGATCGGAAAGATTAAGTTTTATTCCATTTGGTAGCCAAGATGAAGGCTGTTCCATTAATTCTTTCATGGGTATCTCCGTTAATCAAGTATTTTGGTCATTAGGTTGACTGGGTTTAGATACTAGAATATTCGGCAATTTACTGAGAAAAGTTCATTGTTTTTTGTCGTTGATGTACAAATCTAAACAGAGTTTGAAGATTGGATTGATTAATTGTTATTTTAACAGGATTAATCAAAGTTTTCACTGACTCTAACGCTTCTTTAGGTAAATTATAGCACTTGTTAAAATTAACACTTATCTTTGTCTATACAACTGTTGCTAAACCATTAATTCTCTATATTAAATTATGCCGGATAATCAAAAAGACTGCTATTAAATTAGCAATTTCAAAGCTGTATTTATGTCAGTATTGTGATATCAATCATCCCTAAAACATAGACATCAGAAGATAATTTTAGATGCTCTTTTGCTTGTTTATCAGGCATATATCCTGGCGTACCAACAGCCCAAGTGCCAATAGAGGGTTTGCTAAATGAGAAGAATGTTGATTTCTTTAAGCGCACCAAAATTAATCAAAACCAGCTTACCATATTGCTGACGGCGGATGAGATTAGGGGGTTTCAGGTCATGGTGAATAGTATTATTATACACTTGGTCAGTATCTGAGATGAGTTTTCTTGATTACAATTAGGGTTGATACTTGCAAATAAAAATTATTAAATACGAGCAGCCTGATAAGTACTAATGTCTACTGGCTATTATCCGGTTATTCTTTATCCACCACTAGCAAGGCGCTTTACTAACGATGATCGAGGAAAGGGGTATCTAAAAGCGTTGCTTCAAGGATGCGTTGCATTACCAGATGGGAATGGTACAGCCAAGCAAGGTGTGACCGAAAAGGAGTTTTTTCGCCATTTACTGTGTGCGTTTCCAGGAAATCTTATCTGTCAAGCGGTTGAGTTTGAGATTCCAGGTTATCCTCAACGCTACTCAGCTGATTTTATCCTTTACCATCAATCTTCTGGGTTAGCTTTCGATATTGAGATTGATGAACCTTATGCTGGAGATACAGGTAAACCTCACCACTGTATTGATGTTGATGACGATAAAATCCGTAACCGTTTTTTCTTAGAGCGCAATTGGGGTGTGGTGAGATTTGCAGAAGTTCAGGTGGTACGTCATCCTTGGAGTTGTTGTAAGGCGATCGCTCAAATCATCGCTCGGTTGACTGGAGATGATAGTGTATTCATATTATTGCAAAGATTGGCTGATGTTCCTTTGCAGAAACAGTGGACAAAGCGTGAGGCTAGGCTGATGGCTAAGAACAATTATCGTCAGTCTTATTTACCAATTATATACAACTCAAGCCAGAGACAACAAAAATAAGCGGCTATATGTATCCGTTAAAAAAGTCGCTGTCAAGGTTATGTGAATTGTGAATTTCGGGCTTTTCAACTTTATCAAGTTAGAATATACAGCAGTTTACATAGAAACTAGGCTATATGAAAATTTCTACACTTGAGATCAAAAACTATCGAAACTTAGATGGTGTGAAAATAAATTTTCATCCTACAACAAACTTTATTATTGGAGAAAATAATCTAGGCAAATCCAATTTACTTTATTTATTAAATATCCTATTCACCAGAAATAGTTTTAGCGAATCAGACTTTCTAAATCTAGATGATCCAATTCATATCTCTTTTTCATTGAGATTATCAGATATTGAGCAAGGTTTTTTTGATGACTTATTTGATCCTAGCGATAGAGAAAAAATTAATATAGTCGCTATCCAAGAATCTCCTGACGAAGGAATTAAATTTCAACATAAAGAGTCAGGAACAACTATCTTAAGCAGCATAGTTAGATGTGTTAATTACATAAACTATGACTCACTTAGAAATCCATCATCAGAACTAAATTTTTCTAATAATAGAGGTGTTGGAAAGTTTCTGAATCACATCATAATAAAATATCTACAAGATGGGAGCTTACAAGACTCTGATTTTGTAATTACAGAAAAGATTGATGAATTTCTAACCGAAGTTAATCAAACCTTGCAAAAACTAAAGTCTTTTAAAGAGTTCTCTATACAGGCTATCAGAGAAGAGAATAAAGAGGATTTGTTGGCAAAACTCATACTATTGACTGATGATAACAACCGAACTTTAGAAAACGTAGGTTACGGCGTACAATTTTCAATAATTATCACTTTGTCAATTCTTGAGAGGCTGTTAAGTCTAAACAAGCAGCGGTTAGATAGATGTATTGTTGAAGATAGCTCAAGCTCAAAAAAATGTATTCCAATTCTAATAGGTTTGGATGAGCCTGAGATTCATTTGCATCCTTATGCACAGAGAACTTTAATCAAATACCTTGTGCGAGTAGTAAACAATGATGATCCGGATTTTAGTTCCTTGCTTTCGGATATATTTCAAATAGATAGGCTACTTGGACAAATTTTAGTTGTTTCACATTCGCCTAATATTTTACTTAATGACTACAGGAAGTTTTTGAGATTTTGTAAAGATGAAAATGGTCATCTGATTGTTAAAAGTGGGTTTGATATAAAACTTGATGAAGCTACAGAAAAGCAATTACTTAAAAATTTACCTTATATTAAAGAAGCGTTCTTTTCAAAAGTAGTGATTTTAGTAGAGGGTGACACAGAACTTGGCGCTCTCCCCATTTTTAGTGAGAGGATGAATATTGACCTGGATGAATTTGGAATTAGTATTATTCAAGCGGGAGGTGCAAAGTCAATTCCATCTTTAATGAAATTATTAGATGAGTTCGGCATCAAAAATATCGGATTAATGGATCGTGATCAAGAATCAAGATACAGCGATCTTATAGGTTTGTCTTTTACTCAAGGACAAGACTTTGAAGAGGATATATATGAAAGCTTCAGCTTAATAGGCTACGTAAAATACTTAGAACAAGAATTTCCTAATGAAAGAAAGACTAACTTCTTCATTGGCAAAGCTAAAAGTATAGGTGTTCCTCTCGATCCTCAGAATCTTATTTATCCACAGTTAGAGTTGTTATCGCCAGATAAAATTCAAGAGCTTAAGGATTTATCAAAGGAAGATATTCTTAAGAGCATGAGAAATAGTAAGAGTATTTTGGATGGAGGAGACTTGGGTAATTATGTTACTAGTATTCCTCAAGTTTATAAAGATTTAATTCAAAACACAGTTAATTTATCAAAAAATGCTGGATCAATCGGAACAAAACCAACTATTCCAGAAGCTTAGAACCTTACATTCTGGTGATCAAAAGCAGCTTGAGGTTGTTTTCTCGGAATCTAAGAGACTAATTGTTGAGGCTCCTGCTGGTTATGGGAAGACAAAAACCATGATCAGCAAAGTAGCTTATCTACTGGCTACTGGGCGAATTTGTAATCCTAAAAAAATTCTTGCATTAACATACAGCGTTAATGCAGCATATAAGATTAAAAAAGAGCTTTCTGAACAATTGCCTCATCTGATCCAGATCAGCAATTCAAATAAATTCAGAATTAGCGAAAAATTATTTGTCTCAAATTATCATGGATTTTGTAGACATATTCTGAAAAGGTATGGGTATCTACTACATTCCAATCTTGCCAATTTAGATTTACTGAAATCTGTAGACGACTCCAAGACTGAACAAATTACTGAGCTTCTAGGAATATCCTCTGAAAAAGCTTTATTTTTTGCTAAATATAGCGATGCTGTTAAGTCTGTAGACAAGCAACATCTATCAAAATTCTTCAATTCATACACGGATGGAATTATAAAAAGCTTTCTCGAAAAGGATTGTATAAGTTTTAATGGAATCCTTGCGCTCACGCTAAGGTTATTTATCAATTACACTGAGTTACTTAAATTTTATCAAGGCTACTTTCCTGTGATTATTGTAGATGAATTTCAGGATACTAATATTCTCAGTTGGACTTTGTTGAAAAAATTAGTTTCTGAAGAATCACAATTAGTTTTTATGGGAGATTCTTTACAAAGAATATATGGCTTTATAGGCGCTATACCCAATTTAATAGTTGAAGCAGAGCAATTGTTATCTATGGATAGGATAGTCCTAGAAAAAAACTATAGATTTATGTCTAATCCACAGATGCTTCAACTGGATAAAAACATCAGATTAAATGGAGAACATCCTGCTAATCCAACTATTAAAATAAACGCAGAAGTTTCACTTATATACGTTAACAATCAATTAGAGGAGGCAGAAAAGATTGTGAAAAAATTAAATTCCTTATTAGCTTTTGAGCCAGAAAACCCGAGCAAAATTGCAATTCTAGTTAGAGGTGGAGGAACAAATATTAATATGATTATTGATTTGATGCTAAGAAAAAATATTTCTTATTTTTATGGTATTTTTAATGAAGATTCATCGGAATATTTGAGATTTCATCGAGAGTGTACTTCTCAATTTACCGAACATATACGAAGTGATATGAGAATTTCAAAAGGGACGCTGAATAAGTTCTATTCTAAGATGGAAAAATTATTTCAGGACAAAACAACACCAGTAGTAACATCTCTGCTGAATTTATTAGAGGTATTTTTGTATAAAATTTTAGGCGATTATTCGTTTCTAAGTGTTGAAGATAAATTGGTTTTGATAAGAGACACTTTTGAGAATAGAAATTTGAAGCAAAATATGGAATACGTTAGTGAAAATATCATTATTTCAACTATTCATGGGGCTAAAGGGTTGGAATGGGATTATGTCTTAATGCCAGACATGGAGCAATATTCTATGCCCAATTGGTATGGACTATGTGGATCTTGCAACCACAAAAGCAACTGCAATTTAAAGGTAAATAGTATAAATGAAAAAAAATTCTTAGAAGAATTAAGCGTGTTTTATGTAGGAGTAACTAGGGCAAGAAAACAGATTTTCTTCTCGGCTAGCAAGACTCGTTTAAAAGCAAATGGAACTACGCAACAGGCAAATTTGACTTGTATGCTAAAACTTCCTGGCATAACTCTTGTAGAGGAGTAAATTGTGTAGGTATAGGGTTCCTTTAAATTCAGAGCAGCCTAACAAACGTGTTGCATCGGACGGTATATAAATTATTTTTATCTGTTGTATTTGACAATTTTTTAGCCCAATTCAAGCAATGCTATTTAAGCTGTCGCATCTTTAATTTTCCAGAGTATTCTCGTTGCAATAAGGGTTCTAGACCATAAAAAGTGCAAGTTATAAGCACGCCAGCTGTTATAAGCTGTCGTAGGCTTTTCAAACATCTCTCCGTTGTGGGGAAATGTTTGAAAATAGGTTACATCGATTTTGTCGACCTCGCGTTAACTAATTTTCTTGGTTTTCTGAGGCACTGTTTTTTTGATTTGCGGTGTGACTTCCACTCACGAATGCTCACGACAATTGAGCCAAAGTCTCGACTGGCAAAGGCTGTTGTTTTATTCGCACTGTGCCAAATTGTATCCGCCTCAGTTAGTTCAAGTGGAGGTGTACAGCGATCGCAATATCGGTCAAATAGTTGGCGTGGTTCAGGATGATAAGCGATTCCGTGTCTAGTGAGTAAATTAGATGTACCCAGTAGATTACGAGCTAATTTGTAGCCAGAATTGTTTCTGTTTCCCTTAAATTCGCCATAAGTTAGTAAAGTGCGATCGCTCAAAGTTAAACAGATAGACAAAGGAACAGACACTCCGCTAGCGCGTAGTTGTTTAAGAGATGAGCGATTATCTCTGGTTGTAGCCTGTATTACTGTTCCTCGTCGGCAATGCAAGGTTGAGCGAGGGACAGTCACAGAAGGTTGCAGTAGCACTGCTTGTGGGTCGATAACTTCTCCATTTTTCGCTCTTGTGAGAAGTTGTACCCACTTGCACCAACGTTGCTCAGAAAGTTCGTAGGGAAATAAGGCTGTAGAATCAAATGCGGTTTCTAGCTCTTCCAAGTTGTACTGACAGTTTGACCAATGCTCTAGGGTAATGGGGATGGTTGCACTCAATATTCCATCCACCACCCGTCTGCGAACCATACCTGGCAGTCTCATGGAACGAGCTAAGTTGCAAATGGCTGGATCTGCATTTTGGATAATCGTTAGTTGGCGATTGAGGTACAGCCATTCAGCAGGATTCAAGGAATGGCTGCATTTAAAGTAAACGTGCAGGGATTTTCCACCTGTGTAAACAACGGCGGCGGGTTCCAAGTTGATTTCATCCTTTAGCCAATCTACAGCTTGTCGCTGCTCACTCAATGCCAAATCATCAATTTCGTAGAACAAGCACCGACATTGACTAACGTGCTGATTGCTGATGCCCTTGTGTGGTTGGTTGGGGTAAAAGCTGACTGTAGCACCAAGATATGACATTTTAAATGCCAATGCCCAACCATCAGTATATCGTTTAGGTGTCAGTCGCCAGCAGGTGTTGCCTTGTTTGTCTCGACCTCCGTAAGTACAGCAGTAAAGTTGAAATCCTTGCTGGGTGATTTTACCGCAGAGAATGTAGTGGGAGTAGACAAATTGACCATTGCGACAGTAGTTATTCCAGTTTTCAGGTATTAGGTCTGTGGGCAAGTCCCAAGAAATCCTGAGCCAAATTTTGGTTCCGGTGGTAAAGCCTATTTGTCTTAAGAATTTAATGGTTGTTTGTCTGGGATTGAAGGTCATGGCAGTTACGCCTAAAGGTTCATTTCCCAGTGGCGCAATCGCGCTCTTGTTTACAAAATCTCAGTTAAAGCCTAACTCTGGTTACTAATATTAAAGTTCCCAACCTTGAGACTCTGCTATTCGACTTTGGTTGGGTTGCAG
Organism: Calothrix sp. FACHB-168; assembly: GCF_963889195.1. Taxonomy (NCBI): domain Bacteria; kingdom Bacillati; phylum Cyanobacteriota; class Cyanophyceae; order Nostocales; family Calotrichaceae; genus Calothrix; species Calothrix sp. FACHB-168. The sequence continues at coordinate 8,030 of NZ_CAWPNJ010000027.1, read as the reverse complement.
TTTGCTCAGGGTTAGCATCTCATTCCAGCTTGTTTTACCTGGAGAAACTTGTTTGGCTTGAGGTAGTTCAGCTAGTATCTCAGCTATCAAGTCCTCAACTTTATCATGATCTTTAAAAGCGATGACTACTGCATCGAGCGATCGCAAAAGTTCTAAAGGTAATTGCTCGCTATCATCTACACTCCAATACAACGTAGGTTTGCGCTGTTTTTTGTCAATGGTTGATTCTAAGGCAATGACAGAGAGAACTTCAATCGGGTCACTCACCAATACTGCTCTTTCTACTGTGGCATCTGTAGCAATCCAAAAACTACCTTTTTTTGTCGGTTCAGAGTTCAGGGGAATGGCAGTGAAGTTACCTGTTGGTTCTAGCTGCTTGGCAAGAGTTGGAAGATCATCGAGCGTGCGTTCCACAAATATTGCTTGACCTGCAAGACTTGCATAGAGCCAACCCTTTTCATACAGTTCTGTGAGCAGAGAATTGGGTAAATTGTACTGCTGGCTTAAGTTTAGGCGTATTTGCTGCCAGTTTGTTGGTTCTGGTATAGGCAAGGAGTTTGTTTGAGTAACTGCTGGCGTGTGATTGTCAACAGCTTCTTCCATAAGTTTTTTGATGCGTTTGTCATCCTGTTTTGAAGGCACTGCTGGTGTGAGATTTTCGACAGCTTGCTCCATGAGTTTCTGGATACGTTTTTCATCCCGCTTGGGACTGTAGTTTACACCTCGATGCTTTTGTAAACCAGGAAAGGTATATGCTTTACCGAGATGCGTACCACTAAAAGCCACACCATCAAGTTGATAACTAATGCCTTTGACAATGCCTGTGCGAGTATAACCAACACGGACATTAATACCTTGTTGTTGCGCTCGCTCTATTAACTCTGGCATAGTGGGATGGTCGTGGGTTGCTTGGTCGAGCGATCGCTGAAGTCTCACTCTAACGCTTTCCTCTCCAGTTCTGGCAAGGTGCCTACGTTCGCCAGTAGTTTGACTGTGCTTATCTTTTTCCCAGCTTGGTTGCACCGATTGCAAATTGTATTCCTGCTCCAACTTGCGAATTACCGTTTCACTTCTGCGATCATCCCAGCTATCAGAAACTGTAGTGCCATCTAATTGAATGCGACTGGCAGCAATATGTATGTGTTCATGAGTCCGGTCAGTATGCCGCACTACGACATATTGGTTCATATCAAAACCCATTGCTTGCAGATACTTTTGGGCGATTTCATCCCAAGTATCATCATCTAAACTCTCTTTGTGGGCCAAACTGAGAGAAGCGTGATAAACAGCCCTGCTCACCTTCGGGTTTAATCTTCGAGATATACCAAATTCAGCTGCTAATTCCCGTGGGTTTGTTCCTTCCATATTCCCACCGATTTGTCTTGCTCCATCTTTGCCAAAGAGGTAGTTTAGCAGTCCCCGAAAACTTTTACCTTTGATGTGCTTGCCAATCATCCTTCATCTTGTAAATCAGTGATTAAATCAATTTCAGCAATCTCTCGCCGCACCTGTTTCACCAAATCTCTTACCTGTGACAACAATGCTCTATCTACGACCACAGGTTCTCCCATAAGTACTGAAGTATTGATTGCTTTAGCTATTTGGTTGAGGTTATTGCCTATTTTCCCCAACTCCCAGTAAGTTTGGCCTGCTACTTTGGTGACACGCCTGGGCAATCTATTTTTCAGAGTCTTGGCACGAAACAATTCACTCATAGTGAGATTATTTTCATCTGCCATTAGCTGTGCTTTCTCATATTCTGCCAAAGTCAGTCTAATGTCTATCCTGTGTGAGCGTTTCTGTCGCATTATTGATGCATTAGTCATTAGCTGTTTTAAGTTTGACGACAGCACTATCATTTGTCATTGACCAAGCGGTTACTTACGATTCTGGTTCGATGCCAAGATGCGATGCGAGATAATGAAATGCGCTGCAATAGCTTTGCTTGAGTACTAAGAAAGTCAAGATAGCGCTAAGGGTATCTCAAACGAAAGCGATCGCCTATGGCGGGGCGTAGCTCATCGCGCAATTGAAAAGCTAATCCGCCCAAACCTTGCAGAAATTTTCCAGGCTGAACTCCTAACGAGGTTTTTCGTATTATCTTCCCCTCTGTCACGGTGGTTGACCTACTTAGGTAGGGGAACCGTGAAAAGAGGGCAAGTTTGTTGCCGCACCTGGGGGTGCGTTTTTTCTCCCCAGAAAAAATGTCCGGACAGCAACATAGCTTGCTACTCACCAAAGGTTTTTTTGGGCTGCTCGAATCAACTGCTGGATGAATATGCGATGGATCTCTGAGGAATTTGCATTGGATCTCTCATCGCATAATCTTTATCAATAGTCAAGCATTGTTGCAAATAAAAATTATACTTACAATACGTATGTCAGACAAATGGATCTCTATTGGATCAACATTGTCACTGTAATGGATCTGCAATGGCTCGTTCGTGGATCTGGCATGGATCTGTTATGGCACACTTTTCTAAATCGAATTTCTTAGCAGAAAAGTAACGACTTAATTAACAGCAGCGAAAAAAGAATAACCAACTGGATAAAATTTGCCTTCAATAAAATGGTCAGTAGAGTGATGTTCACAGCCAGTATTTACATTTAAGTTAAAAGCAGCTTTTATGGATAATCACAACCACAGTCAATGTCAAACCTGATAGTCAGTTTTGACCCTGGTGCTTCCTTGACTAAGATTGTTTACGAACTAGCAACTGAAGGCAAACCATGTTTGATGACAATGGAACCAGAGATGCTGAAGTTGCCTCAAAGTTCGATTGACGCTTATATGTCAAGTCGCAAGGGTCTGGAATCTCCTAAACCAGCAGATGAAGCCTGGGTGTCAAGTCCTGCGGATGGTGATACACAATGTACGGTAGTTGGATTCCTGGCACGGCAGTTTTCAGCATCTGCCAGACTCGATAAGCTCAAGTACGAAACCTCAATTCATAAAGCCTTGGCGGTTATTGGTGCGATCGCTCAACATAACAAATTGCCTAACAGGTTTTCACTATCACTGACCTCACTACTACCCTATGGTGAATATCAAAATCGCCAAGCATTTGAGCAACAGTTACAGTCTGCGCTCAAGGATTTTAGGTTTCGGGGTCAAAGGTTGCGAGTGAAATTGGAGCGATTCGAGTGCTTACCCGAAGGTGCGGGATTAGCAATGATTCGCCAACGCCAGAATGGTAAAGAATGGTTTAACGCTCAAACCATCGCAGTGCTAATGTTCGGGCATCGCAATACCAGCCTTCTATTATTTGAACGGGGCAAGATGACGGCAGGTTACACCAATGGGCTGGGCTTTCACCAAATGGTAAAGCGAGTAATTGAGCGCACATCGGGACAGGATGCCACTGCTTTGACCTCTGCCATCTATGCAGCCGGTTCAGATATCACACCTGACAACCAAGCAATTCGCACTCTGGTCAAAAGTAGAGAACCTAAAAATCTTGATTATGAATTGCAGATGATTGTTAATGCCATTGCTACTGCTAAAGCTGAGTATTGGTCTAGGCTTTACGATTGGCTGGAATCAACTTTACCTGCGGTGAACGAGGTGATTTTGAGTGGTGGCGCAGCATTGTACTTAGAGCAAGAGTTACAAGACTGTTTTCAAGAAATTTCAACTTATTGGGGTGCTGACTTACAGCAACAGGTACAAGAAGTATTCAAGGATAAAAGTAATGATTATTGCCGTACTTTCCGAGAGCAGGAAGCTTTGTCGTTTAGGTTGATTGATGCGTTTGGTTTGTTTATGCGGTTTAGAGCGCAAATCGAGAAGGTGGCATAACTATGACTAATAATAAATTACGTAAAAATCCTGACACTAATAGACAGCGCAAAATTTTTAGATTTTCTTATCATCCTTACTCAAATACAGTAGACGGCCAGTTAATCACATATTTGCAACAGGGAGATGAAGCGCGTTCTAGCAAAGAGATGGTATTGCAGGCATTACGAATGTGCTGGTTGCCTTTAGCATACAAAACACAAGCAGATGCAGGTGTAGATATTAGCGATCAAGAACTGCGTCGGATAGGGTTGATTTGTTGTCATGCCCTGGAACAACACTTGGCATATTTGCGAATGGAACTAGGATTACCGCATAAATCAAGTGATGTTTTGCCTATGCCTATAAGCACTATGACTAATCCTCAAACACTTACTACTATGTTCGGTCTAGATGCAGGTAATTCCAATCACAGTAATCCTGATGATAGTAATAACAATAACAATAGTAGCAGCAAGTCGAAACACAAAATAGATTCTGATTCCTTCATTCCTGGTGAGGGATCTTTCTATGATGAAACAGACGATATGTTTGAGAATATTTAAGTATTTATTAATGCACATTTAGTCAAATCACAAAGGAGATTTAAGATGGCAGCAATTCATTTCATGGATGGTGAAAAAGGTGGAGTTGGCAAGTCTTTGTTTGCACGGGTTATGGTGCAATACTGCATTGACAATAAACTCTCTTATGAGTTAGTAGAAGCAGACAAAAGTAATCCAGATGTGGGCGCATTTTACCCAGACAATCATAAAACAGCAGTTTTTAGCGAATCAGAGCGTAAAGCTTACGATGCTGATGAAATTTTTAATTTAGCGCTAACAACTTCTGTCATTGTCAATTTACCTGCTCAAGTATACCCAGCAGTAACTGATTGGATTGAGCGTAATCAAATCCTAGAAATTACGGGGAAAAATAAGGTCAAAATATATAAGTGGTTTGTTTGTAGTGGTGGATATGACAGCGTTCAATTATTTATGCAATCTCTCGAACGCTTTGAGAACAAGATTAAGCACATATTTGTACGCAATTATGGTTTATGCGATGACTGGAAACACGTAGATGGACGTAAGAATTTACAGGATTTAATCAAAGCTCATAAAGTAGCTGTCATCAATTTTCCCAAGTTCAGCTATCGAGAGCGGGATATCCTTGATGCCAATCAGATAAATTTTTCTGCGGCTAGAGATTATGGAGAGTTAGGTGTATTGGGTAAGCAGCGATTACACAATTTTCTCAAAAAAGCTTCTGAGGAAATTGATCAAGCTAAAATTTGGAACGTCCCAGCAGCTTCAATTATTTCTCCAACAGAAAAAGTTGATGATGCTAATGTCAACGGCAAGGTTGCTACCAAGAAGTAATCTAATTCAGGAGTGCTGTAGATGGATAGCGGGGCGTTTAGCCCGTGCAATTAATTTTACTTTTTTACTCAACACTCGTTACTCAGCACTCAGCACTGTTTTGGTGACATCTCCCACCATCAAATTAAACTACCAAATGAGCGTAGGGTACGAGGGCGTGAATTAGCTAAAAGCAAATATAGATATGAGTAATTCTCACACTGAAGAACTCGATTTAGATGATGAGTTTTTGGATTCAGTAGCTGCTAGAGGCAAAGGACTGAGCCAAATTCCTTACCCAACTTTATTAGATTTAGCCATTCGAGGTAAAGACGATTCATTTAAAGCTAGGGTTTGGGAAATAGTAGTCCAAACCGGACTTGACCCTGATGACCCAGCATTTCTGATGATGATTGCTACTGGCAGGCTACAAGTACTATTGGAAGACAATCCCAAAGAAATGGAAGCAATGTTTGACCTGTGGCAAACGCAGCTTTATGACCATCTCCAGACATATGAAAAGGCAGCAGTAAAAGGTCAGCAAAAAGCGATCGCTCAATCAGTGGCGGCATTAATTAGGCGTACTGAATTTGAACGTGCTATTCATTCAGTTCCCTCTTTAATTGCTGCGGGAATACTGCTATTAATTGCAGCTGGAGTAGGCGGACTAGTAAGTGTAGGTGGAATGTCCTGGTATCAATCCACTCATCTAGATCCTGCTGGGCTACGTCAACTCACACAAGCCCAAGCCAATGCTTTGGAATGGGCAACCAGTAATGAAGGTAAGTTTGCTCACAACCTAATGCAATGGAATCAAGATTTGCTGAGTCGTGACCAAAACGGTCAACTTACTTGTGCTAAGGATGTTAAGCGTTTGGGGGTAACACTGGAAATTGGAGCAAGTAGCAGAAAAGCCTCATCTGGGTTCTGCACGTTATGGACATCACCTAGTAATCAGCGCCAGTTTGTATCTAAACCGCGTCTACCTTGACAACCGTAGTTTTTTGGAATCAGGGTAAAGTTCAGAACTCAAGCCACGACCGAATAATACACTCTCCTTAAAAACTCCAGGTTTCAAAATGGACGAGTTTAAGTTAAAAAATTAGTTGTCAATTTGTCAATCGTAGAAGAGGATTCAGCCGATGTTTACCTGCAAAGTTAAGTGGCTTTGGCTGCTGGTAATAGGAGGTATAGTTACAGCTTGTACCCCTACTACTGTAAATGTCAGTGGCAAGGATGAGAAGAATACGACTCAAGCTCAAGCTCAAACTGTACCTGATTATCCGCCAATGTATGATGTGGATGTTAAAGTTTGTGGCAACATCATTGCCCCTCTCAAGGATGGAAAACGTTGTGTCAATCAACAATTACGTTTGTGGGGCCCAGTAGGAGAGGCAAAATTAGTTCGTGCTGGTATTTCTCTACCATCAGTTTCTAGCGTAGAGCATAAATTAGCGATCGCCTCGAAAGGCTGTTATCCTGTTTATTCCCAACCTTCTCAACAGCAGTTTTATTGGGCTAATTCCATTATTCAAGTCAACAGGGGAGGAACTGCACCCACAGTCGAAGTCAAGCCAACTCAACTTTCAAACCAGCAGATTTATGAGTTGATGACTAGTAAACTTTCCAGTCGGACAATTACAACATTTGGTGGGGTGGGATGCGAAGCTGCATCTTCGGTAAAATAAAGCTTTTACGGTTGAGGGTGGGTGGGCAAAAAGTTACCCCACATTTTAGTGGGGCTGCTGTGAGAGCCAGCAGGTAATTATGAAGCTTCAGCCCATCTAGCTGTACGTTGTTGTTTATGAGCTTTGCGCCGCTCCCGTACTGCATCCAAATCTTTCAGTCCATACAGACGTTTGGCGTATGCTAGTAGTTCATTGATGGGAGTTTCGCTATAATCCTGGCGAAACTGAATGTTATGTTCGTTCCAATCAAATTCTTGCTGATTAAAACGTGCTTGAGCAGCAAGTTCTCTACCTGATTCCTCACGTAAAACTTCCAGTACCATTAATCGTACTTTATCCTGATAACCTATTACTTGATCCAACGCTTTTGTTTGTTGCTGATTACGAGTCATTTGAGTCATTTGATTATCCTTTGATTAACAAATTGCTACATCTCACCTAAATAGCATCGACAGATGCCTTCTGAGTTAGAGTTCACTTTTGAGTCTTTTGAATTCAGCAGCAATCGCTGCCTTCAATTCTGTTTATTGAATGCGGGTGGGCGGGAAATAGAATGCCCTGAATTAGATAATTCAGAGCATTGTAATTAATCGTCAATTTCTACATCTTCGTCATCTTCATCTTGTTCAAAATCGTCATTTATCAAGTCATCAGAGTTGCTACTTAAACCATTGAGTCCATCCATGCGTTTAGACCGAGCAGCTTTATGAGAAGCACGCCTATCTCGTATTTCATCAAGATTATTCAAGCCGTAAAGTTTGCGGGCATAATTCACCAGTTCTTTTAATGGTGTGTTTACATAGTCTTTACGGAACTGGGAATTGTGTTTATCCCAATCAAACTCTTGTCCGTTAAATCTGGCTGCTGCTGCTAATTCTCTTCCTGATTCTTCCCGCAATACTTCAATGACCATCAGGTGTACTTTTTCCTGATAAGTCATTACTCGTTCTAAAGCAGGAATATGCCTTTCAATTTTACGTGACGGTTTGGCAGTTTTGCGAGCGTTAGCGTTAACCATGAGAATTACTCCTTGATATTTAGTATTTTTCTCATAGAAACAGCATCGAAAGATGCAATTGGCTCCAATTTCAGTTCTTTATTCCTGGAGTTTAGACTAAACACATGACAAAGTAACTCAGGATAACTGAGTGACAAGCTTTACACCCAAAAATGGAAAAATCAACGAATTAAGTAGATTGTGGT